>DATKFL010000296.1:0-3783 GCA_035511355.1 Dongiaceae bacterium | reverse complement strand
TCGTTCACGGCCACGCCGGTCGGCGAGGTGTACGACCGCCTCGCGGCGGCGCACGGCGTGCGCTTCCGGATCGACCCCGGCGTCGATCGGTCGTTCCCGGTCACGGTGAATCTGCAGGGTCGACGCCTCGAAGACGCGCTGGCGCTGATCGCCGGTCAGGCGCGCCACCGGGTGCGCCGCATCGCCGACGGCTCCTACACGGTGGTGGCGGTCGGCGCCGACCGGGCCCTGGCCGACGCGCCGGTCGCCGAGGAGCCGCTGGCGGAGGACGCGCCATGACCCGCGGCCGCGAGGCGCGCTTCGACGTGCGCCGGGACATCTGGACGGTGGTCGCGCTCCTGGGGACGCTCCTGCTCCTGAACGTCGGCTTCTATGTCTTCCTGAACCTGCCGCGGCTCAAGGCTCTGTCGGATCTCGCGGGCGGGCGCGACGCGGTCCGCC
The DNA here is from genome assembly GCA_035511355.1 of Dongiaceae bacterium. Classification (GTDB taxonomy): domain Bacteria; phylum Acidobacteriota; class Polarisedimenticolia; order Gp22-AA2; family Gp22-AA2; genus DATKFL01. The sequence continues at coordinate 3,342 of DATKFL010000296.1, read as the reverse complement.
GCACCCTGGTCGACATCACCAAGTCGTGCGCCGCCATGCAGGACCTGGTCACCCAGTACGACGCGGAAAACGCGCGTCTCGATCAGTTCTACACCGAGCGTCTCGGGACCCAGCTCGAGCGGATGACCCGCATCCAGCAGGTGCTGCGCCAGATCGCGACCGAGTTCCGGATCGACCCCGAGTCGATCGACTACAACACCAACGACGTCGAGGACAGCGATCTCGTGCGCTTCCAGGTCACCCTGCCCCTGGTCGGCGGGTACCCGAACCTCCGGCACTTCATCGAGCGGGTGGAGGGCGCGCCGTATCTCGCGATCATCGACTCGATCGAGCTGGCCGGGTCGCGCGAGGGCGGGCAGATGCTCAGCCTGACGATCCGGATCTCGACCTACTTCCGCGGGCCGGAGCGCCCGCCGGGATCGCCGGAGTCGCCGGCCCACCCGGCGCGCCGGAACGCCCCGACGCGGGGGGCGCGATGAGCGACTTCCTCCGGAAGCGGCGCGAGGTGGTGCTGGGGATCCTGCTCATGCTCCTCGTGGTCACGATCTGGAAGCGGGTCGGCGGCGGCGCCGCGGGCGGGGGCGGGGTCGACGGTGGTGGCTCGGGGCGCGGGCCGCGCCCCGACCTGGCGGCGCTCAAGCTCTATCCGATCGACTGGGCCTCCCTGCAGGCCGGCCGGCCGTCGTACGACCCGAACGGCCGGAATATCTTCCAGTACGGGCAGATCCCGCCCCCGCCGCCGCCGGTGCTGACCGCCGCCGAGCAGGCGGCGATCCGCAAGGCGCAGGCCGACGCGGCGGCCGAGCGCGAGCGGCAGATGGCGCTCCTCCGGGCGGCGGAGGAGCGGCAGGCCAACGATCGCAAGGCGGAGGAGCAGCGAGTCGCCGACCTCCAGGCAAATCCGCCCCCGCCCCCGCCCCCGCCGAAGCCGCAGCCGCCGGCGATCACCTACAAGTTCATCGGCTACTTCGGGCCGGCGAAGAACAAGGTCGCGGTGCTGTACGACGGGGCCGATCAGATCTTCGTGCGCCAGGGGGAGGAACTGCCGAAGGGGATCAAGGTGCTCGAGATCGGCTACGAATCGATCAAGTTCGGCTTCACCGATCCGCAGTTCCGGGACGAATCGCGCACGCTGCCGATGAGCAGCTCGTACTGAGGAGGCGACATTGCGGCTGATTCCTGCAGGCGAACGGATGCGACCGAGGGCGGGGCGGAGTGCGCTCGCGCTCCTGCTCGCGCTCCAGGCGACCGGATGCGTGACCCAGCAGGCGTACCGCGAAGGCGAGCGCGCCATGAAGTCGCAGAACTACGACACCGCGGTGGTCAACTTCTCGCGCGCCCTGGCGGAGAAGCCGGACGAGACGCGCTACAAGGTGGCGCTCCTGCGCGCGCGGACCCGGGCGGCGCAGGAACACTTCATGAAGGGGACCGAGTACAAGAAGGCGGGCCTCATCGAGGAGGCGATCTCCGAGTTCCAGCACGCCGTCTACCTCGACCAGTCGCACCAGTTCGCCGCCAACGAGCTGCAGAAGTCGCTGTCCGAGTGGCAGAAGGACCAGGCGAAGAACCAGTGGGACATCGAGGCGATGAAGAAGAAGGTGCAGCCCGGGCGCGAGGCGCCGCGGCTGAGCGCCTCGTCGAACATCCCGATCGTGCTGCGCTTCAAGGACGAGGGGGTCAAGAAGATCTACGACGCCCTGTCGAAGGCCTCGGGGATCAACTTCATCTACGACGAGCGCGTCCCGCTCGACAAGAAGATCTCGATCGACATCGCCGACGTCACGTTCGAGCAGGCGCTCGAGCAGCTGATGACGATGAACAAGCACTTCTTCAAGATCGTCGACGAGAACACCATCATGATCGCCGAGGACACCCCGCAGAAGCACAAGGAGCTCGACGACCTCGTCATCCAGACCTTCTACCTGTCGAACGCCGACGTGAAGGACGTGCAGGTGCTGCTCCGGACCCTCCTCGACGCGCGCCAGATCGCGCAGAACGATCGGCTGAACGCGATCACCATCCGCGACACCCCGGAGCGCGTGCAGGTGGCGCAGAAGATCATCGAGGCGAACGACAAGGCGAAGTCCGAGCTGATCATCGACGTCGAGCTGCTCGAGGTGAACCGCAACATCCTGAGGAACCTCGGCATCGACCTGTTCGGGGCCGGGACCGGCGGCGGCACCGGGAAGGCGCTCAACCTCACCTTCGGCGGCGGCTCGTCGGTGTCGCTCAACAATCTCGACCTCCTGAAGCAGGCCGGGTCGTGGCTGGTCGGGCCGATCCCCGGCGTCGTGGTCAACTTCCTCAAGACCGACGCCGACGCGCAGGTGATCGCCAAGCCGCAGATGCGGGTGAGCGAAGGGGCCAAGGCGACGGTGCGCATCGGCGACCGGATCCCGATCCCGAGCACCACCTTCAACGCCGCCTCGACCGTCGGCGGCACGATCGGCGTGCCGATCACCTCGTTCACCTACCAGAACGTCGGCATCAACATCGACCTCGAGCCGCGCGTGCACCACAACCGCGAGATCACCCTCAAGGGGAAGGTCGAGATCTCGTCGCTCGCCGGGCAGGTCTCCGCCGGCGGCGGGCTGACCCAGCCGATCATCGGCACGCGCGAGATCGAAACCACGATCCGCCTGCGTGACAACGAGACCAACATCCTCGCCGGTCTCATCCGCGAGGAGGAGCGCAAGTCGCTTTCCGGCGTCGCGGGGCTCTCCGACATCCCGGTCCTGAAGCGGCTCTTCGGCAGCACCGAGACGACGATCCAGCAGACCGACATCGTCCTGATGATGACCCCGCACATCATCCGGATCCCGGACCTCACCGAAGAGGACATGCAGCCGCTCTGGGTCGGCACCGACTCGAACGTCGAGCTGCGCGGCGCGAGCCGGAAGAGCGCCTACGCCTCGCCGTTCGAAGACCAGGCGATCAAGAAGACCTACCCCGGCATCGCCGACATCCCGGAGCCGGAGTCCGAGAGCGGCGCCGATCTCGGCGCCGACGCGGAGAAGGCGGGCGCCGAGAAAGCGGCCGCCGAGAAAGCGGCGGAGGAGTCGACGGCGCAGCCGCCCGCGCCGGCCGGCGGTGCCGTCGTGGTGCCGCTCGCGGTTCCGGCAACCCCGACCGGCTCCACCGGCACGACCGGCACCGGAACGCAGCCGACGCCGACCGGTCAGCAGCCGCCCGCCTCGGGCGGCGGCGGAGGCGGGGGTGGCGGCGTGCAGCCGTCGTCGCCGCCGGCGCCGCCGGCGCCGCACGAGGCGCCGCCCAACGCCGCGACGGTGTCGTTCAATCCGTCCTACCTGACCGCGACGCTGGGCCGCGATTTCACGGTCA
>DATKFL010000295.1:0-21489 GCA_035511355.1 Dongiaceae bacterium | reverse complement strand
CGCGCCGTCGGCGCCGCCGCCTACCTCGGACTCGGCAGCGTCTGGGCGCTCGGTCTGTCCTCCTCCGCGGCGCTCCTGCAGGCCAGCCCGGCCGCGTTGCCGCCGGCGCTGCGGCCGATCACCGGGGTCATCCCGCTGTCGCAGACGGTCTTCCTCTGGCAGAGCCTGCTCATGGCCGCGGTGCTGATCGCGGTGTCGGTGTCGATCGCCTGGCTCTCCTGCCCGTCGCCGGAGAACGCCCGCACCGCGGAGGAGATGGGGGTGCGTTTCGAGCCGCTGGTCGATCGCCCGGAGCCGCCGCGCACGCCGGGCGAGCGGCTCGACGATCATCCGGCGCTGTCGATCGCGGTGGCGCTCCTCCTGGGCATCTTCCTCGCCTTCCAGGTGGCGGAGCGCGGGCCGCTGGCGGCGGTCGACCTGAACAACTTCAACCTCGCCTTCATGGCCCTGGGGCTCCTCCTGCACGCCCGTCCGCGATCCTTCCTGCGCGCCGTGGCGCGATCGGTGCCGGCCACCGCCGGCGTCCTGATCCAGTTTCCGTTCTACGCCGGCATCTTCGGATTGATCTCGAAGACCGCGATCGCCGCGGTCCTCGCGGATCTCTTCGTTCGCCTGACGACGCGCGACACCTTCCCCCTGATCGTGGCCGGCTACTCGGCGATCCTGGGCCTGTTCGTGCCGTCGGGGGGAGGCAAGTGGATCCTGGAGGCGCCGTACGTGATGGCGGCGGCGAACACCTGGAAGGTGCACCTCGGCTGGACGGTGCAGATCTACAACGCGGCCGAGGCGCTGCCGAACCTGATCAATCCGTTCTGGATGCTGCCGCTGATGGGGATCCTGAACGTCCGCGCGCGCGACCTCGCCGGCTACTCGATCCTGCAGCTCCTGGCGCACCTGCCGCTGGTCTTCCTGCTCGGGTGGCTCCTGTCGTACACCCTGCCGTACCTGCCGCCGCTGCCGGTCACGCCGTAGCCCGCGGCGGGTCCCGGCGCGGCGCGATGAAGCGGGTCATCAGGACCCGCGCGTGGTCCACGAAGCCGGAGGTGCGGTAGAGCGCACGCGCGCGCCGGTTGTCGCGCTCCACCTCGAGGTGGAGGGCCTTCACGTCCAGGGCGCGGCAGCGCGCCGCGAGAAACTCGACCGCGCGCCGGCCGAGGCCGAGCCCGCGAAAGCCGGGAGCGACGTACAGCTCGTCGACGAAGGCGTCCCCGCCGGTGTACTCGAGGCTCCAGGACAGGGTCAGGACGAAATACCCGGCGACGGTGCCGCCCGCGTCGATCACGAAGACCCGGCCGAACCGGGGGGCGCGCATCAGCCCGACGAGCGCCCGGCGCGCGACTGCGCGCCGGTAACGCAGGCCGTCCTGCCGGTAGAGTCCGCGCATCAGCCGGAGGATCGCGGCGACGTCGCCCGGGCGGGCGCGCCGGAAGCGGACCGCGGGCGCGCCGATCGCGCGGGCCGGCGGCACGGCGCGGTCAGTCCTCCGGCGCGAGGATCGTGCCGCGGCAGGTCGGCGCGCCGCAGCGGCACGGGTAGCGCGTCGTGGCGAGCGCGTCGTCCCCCGGCTCCCTTTCGTAGGCATAGTCGTAGGTCAGCTCCTCGCCCGGCTCGATCGTCCGGATCGCGTCGATGAACACCCGGCCGCGCTCGGTGACGATCTCGCAGTTCGGCGCGCACGAATGGTTGATGAAGCGCGCCTCGTTCCCGCCCACCGCCGCGTCGATCACGACGCGCCGGTTCGCCACCATCAGGAAGGTGTGGTGGTGCTCCATGGCGGCGTCGTCGTAGCGCGCATCCGCCTCGGCGTGGGTGATCCGCTCGCCGAGGTATTCGATGACCCGCGTTCCCGTGGTGATGCGCTCCGTCGCGAAGGCGCCGCGCCCGTGCAACGGCGAAGCGCGCAGGGCGAAGACGATGCGCTCCGGTGGCGCGGCACGCCGGCCCGCCCGCGCCGGCGCGCGCTCTCTCGACGGCATGCGCGCGCAGTCCGCTAGTTGCGTCCGGGCGCCGAGGGCTGCGCCGCGCCCGCCGGCGCGGGCGTCGCGCCGCTCGGGTGCAGGCCGTCCGGAAGCGCCGGCGTCGCGTCGGCGCCGCCGAGGCGATCGGCCAGCCAGTCCATCCAGTGCCGGTAGACGGCGCGCCCGTGCACCGGGTCGGAGGGGAAATGCCCGCCGGTCGGGAAGGCGACGAACTTGGTCTCCACGCCGTTGTCCTTGAGCGCGTGGTACAGGCGGTATGACTGGGTCACCGGCACGCGGATGTCGCCGGTGTCCGACAGCACCAGCGTCGGGGCCTTCGCCTTGGGGAGATAGGTGATCGGCGACTGCGCGCGGTACTCCGCCATGGCGTCGCCCACGTAGGGCGACTTGCCGTCGAAGATGAAGCGCTCCTGCACGTTGAAATCGGCGAGGTCGTACTGGTCGACGAGGTCGGTCACCGAGGCGCCCGACACCGCGGCCTTCCAGACATCGTAGTGGCCGATGAGCCACGAGGTCATGTAGCCCCCGTAGGACCAGCCGGAGACCCCGAGGCGGTTCGGGTCGACGAACCCCTTCGCCTTCACCGCCTCGACCCCCGCCATGACGTCGCGCCCCGGCCCGTCGCCGGCGTCGCCGGCGATCGCCTTCTGATAGGCGTTGCCGAGGTTGTCGCTGCCGCGGTAGTTCGGCGAGAAGACCAGGAGACCGCGCGCCGCCAGCATCTGCCCGAAGGCGGAGAACGCCTCGGTCGACGCCGCCTGCGGCCCGCCGTGCACCACGAGCGCCATCGGGTACTTGCGGGTCTTGTCGAACCCGGGCGGGTAGATCACGACTCCGTTCTCGGTGAAGCCGTCCGGCCCCGGCCACTCGATCGTCTCGACCTTGCCGAGGTCGAGCGCGGCGATCGCGTCGTTGAACGCGGTCAACCGGCGCGGCGCGGCCTCGGTCGTGGTCATGTAGTACAGCTCGGACGGATGCTGCGGCTCGCTGCCGACGAAGGCGAGCGACCCGCCCTTGCCGACGCTGACGTCGATCCAGAATGACCAGGCGGGGTTCACCGCCCCGAGGCTGAGCCGGCGCGCCGGCCCGTCGAGCGGCTGCTGCCAGAGCGACACCCGCCCGCCGTCGTTGCCGCCGGTGATGATCGACTTGCCGTCCGGCAGGAAGCGGGACTGGTAGACGCAGCGATCGATGGCGCGCGTGATCGGCTTGCCGGGCCCGCCGGCCGCCGGCGCGATCTGGATCTCGTTCACCTGGTTGGGATCGCCGTCGCGCGGGTACCAGAAGACGATCTGGCTGCCGTCGGGCGAGAAGGTCGGCATGCTCTCGAAGGCGGGACGACCGGTGAGCGGGCGCACGGCACCGCTCGCGACGTCGAGCACCATCACCGACGTTCTGTCCGAATCGCCGAAGTGCGGCCGCTCCTGGCGCACGATGGCAATCGATTTGCCGTCCGGCGACCAGGAGAGGGGCGACGAGGGAGACGACGGAGGCTCGTTGGATGGCAGGCTCCAGGTGCCGCTCGTGAGCCGCTTCGCCTCGCCCCCCTCGGCCGGGATCAGCCAGACGTGCGACGGGCGCGCCGCCCCGGTCGCCATGTAGTCGTTGTTGCCGACCTCGAACGCGTCCTCGCCCTTCTTGAGGGCGGCGCGATCGACCGGCTCGTCCTGGGTGACGTAGGCGATGGCGCCGCCGTCGGGGCGCCAGGCGAACTGCTGCACGGCTTCCGGCGCGCTGGTCAGGACCATGGCGTCACCGCCGGTCATCGGCAGGATCTGGATCTGCAGCGTCGGCTCGGCCGGCGCCTCCGCCGCCTTCGCGGCGTCTCCCTTCGCCCTGGCCCCGGGCCGGGGCATGGTCTCGGCGAGGAACGCGATCCGGTCGCCGGTCGGAGACCAGCGCGCCTGCCCGAGATGCTTCCGATCGCGCGTCAGGATGCGCTGCGCGCCGGTCGCCACGTCGATCAGCACCAGCTCGCTGTCGTAGCGGTTGTCGTCGTAGTTGGTGCGCGCGACCAGCAGCACGATCGAGCGCCCGTCGGGGGAGATCTGCGGGTCGCTCAGCTTCACGATCGATCCCAGGTCGTCGAGCGTGATGCGGCGCGCCTGGGCGGCGGCGTCGGCCGCGGCGCCCGGGAGGAACAGGGCGACCGCAGTGACGAAGAGAACGTGGAGCACGGCGAGGCGGACGAATCGGCGTGGCATGCGAGGCTCTCCTTGTGCGGTCTCCGGAACGGCGATTATAGAGCGGTGCGTGGCCGCCCGCGCCGGGCTAAATCGGGCGGCGGTCTCCCGGAGGGGCGGGCGGGGGGCGCAGGGTGACCAGGGTGGCGCCCCAGCCGCCCGCCTCCTCGCCGGCTGGCCGGTGCCCTGCGACCACCTCCAGCCGATCGAGAAGTGCGAGCACGCGCGCCTTCAGGATCCCGCGCCCCTTGCCGTGCACCACCCGGACCTCGAAAAGACCGCGCGCGCGGCAGGCTTCGAAGTAGTCGGGGAGCAACCGGTCGACCTCGCGGGGATCGAAGGTGTGCAGGTCGAGCGTCCCGTCGATCGGAAGGGACACCGCCTCCCGGCCCGGGGGCGCAGCGGCGTCCTCCTCCTCGCCCGGGGCGCAGAGAAGGCCGCGCTTCACGAGTCGCCGCCGGATGGTCTCCAGGCGGCGGCGATTCGCTCCGAGGTCCAGGAATCGGGTGCGGGAGCCCGAGAAGAGACCGATCGTCTCGCTCTCGGGCCGGAGGTCGAAGCGCGCGTCATCGACGAATCGGAAGAGCGCGCTCCGGAACTCGGCGACCACCTCGGCGGGGGAGGCGACGTCCACGCGCGCACGCGGGAGGGTGCGCAACGTCTCGACCAGGACGGCGCGGATCGCGTCGAGGGTCCAGGGTCGATCGTCCGGGCGCGCCGCCAGGCGAAACGGCTCGACCCGGCGCGGTCCGGGCGGGGCGTCGCTCGAGACCCAGTTCGGGCGATCGAGGGGCGGCAGCGGACCATGGTCGGCAGATTGGCGACATCGCATAACGGCGCCCTCTATTCTCCACGATATGCAACGATTTTCCGCGGCCGGCGATGCGACCTAAATAAGCGGAAAGACAACAGTTGACGCCCCTCCGGGATCGCCGTAAATGAGGCGATCAGCACCGGACGTCGCGGAGCCCGTCGGCCCGCCGGCGGGCCGGTCGTGCCGGGGACGAAGGTTATCGACCAGCCACCGCCTGTCCGCGATTCCCAATCCAAGACTCTCATCCGAGGGACTAGGGAGGACTTCATGTTTCCTCGCCTTGCGATCCGCCGCGCTCCGGGCGCGGCACTGGCGCTCCTTGCGGTCGCCTTCCTGATGTCGCTTCCGGGCCTGGTGGCCTGGGCCGGGCGGCAGCCGCATGCGAACGGCGACGGCGTGCTCGACGCCGCCGAGTCGCAGATCGCACGCGGGTTGGAGTCGCCTGCCACCTTCGAGCGGCCGGTGGGCCGCTCGCCGCTGGGCGACCTCGAGGCCGACTGGAGCCGTCCGGCAGGCGCCGCCGCCCGGATCGAGACGCCACTCGGCTTTGTCGAGCCCGAGCGGATCGGCGAGCTGCGCGGCCGCGCGCCGCTCCTCGCGGGCCCACGCGGCAAGGCGCTCGGGCACGCGCACAAGGGGGAGATTGCCGCCGGGATCGACGCGCTCGTGATCGACCCGGACGCCCTCGCGACCCGCACCGCGGACGATCTCGATCGCGCCCTCGAGACGCTCGGCGTCCGGGTGCTCGGACGGCTGGTCGGGAGCGGCCTCCTGGTCCGCGTCCCGGCCGCCGCGGTCGACGCGGTGGCCGGTCTCGATTTCGTCGAGGCGGCGATGCCGTGGGACCCGATCTTCCGCGTCGATCCGGGCCTGGCGCGCACGCCGATGCTGCAGCGCTCGCGCGCCGCCGCCGACGATCTCAAGGTGGTGGTGACCTTCTTCGCGGGGACCGACATGGAGGCGGCGCGCGCCGACGTCGAGCGGATCGCCGGCCGCAAGGCCTCCGTCTACTCCCTCGACGGCCTGGCGCTCCTGGTCGAGGCGCACCACGCCCGGATCGCGCCGATGGCGAAGCTGGCCGACCTGCGCTACATCGAGGAGGAGCCCGAGCACCTCCTGATGGACGCCGAGATTCCGACCATGGCGATGGTCGGGAACATCAAGGAGAACCTGCCGTTCCAGCGGCCCTATCACGACGCCGGCGTCGACGGCGGCGGCATTGACACCAACGCCGACGGCAAGCGCCTCAACAACGGCACCGACACCGTGCCGCCGCAGATCGTGGCAGTCACCGACAACGGCATCTCGGTCGACTCGGTGCAGTTCGCGCAGACCGCCACCCAGCCCTCCATTCCGATCACCGCGCCGATCGGCCCGGCGCACCGCAAGGTGCACTCGATCCAGAACGCCGGCGACTCGGGGGACGGCTGCGATTCGCCGCTCTCCGGCGGCGGCACGCACGGCAACGTGGTGGCCGGCGTCATCGCCGGCGACGCCGGGGCCCTCGGGTTCCGCGTCTCGAAGCACACCTACAACACCCGGCCCCGGATCGACGGCCTCGATCTCGAGGGCGTGGCGCGCGGCGCGCGCATCCTCATGCAGGATGCGGCGACCTCCTCGCAGTGCACGCTCAACGACCTGGTGGAGCGCGGCGGCAACGTGAGCCCCGGGTCGCTGGCCAGCCGTCTGGCGCTGTCGATCTGCCCGAAGTCGGGCGGCGTCGGCGCCTGCTCGTCGATCACCGGCGGTGGCACCGAGGTGCACCTGCACGTGATGCCGTTCGGCGTGCCGAACTTCGACGCCACGCTCAGCAACACCCAGGACGGGACCTACACGACCGAGGCACGCGACATCGACACCTTCCTGGTCAACAACCGCGACTACATGGTGTTCGCGCCGGTCGGCAACAACGGCACGCGCAGCGTGCAGTTCTTCTTCTCGTCGTTCAACAGCCAGGTGAAGAACCGCTACCCGGATCTGTTCGACGGCACCGCGCTCGACAACGATCCCAACTTCCCGAGCCCGCTCCAGGTCGCGGCGCCGGCCACGGCCAAGAACCTGGTCTCGGTCGGCAGCCATTTCCAGGACGTGCAGACGGCGCTGTCGGCGAACGTCGAGGAGAACATCGCCAACTTCTCGGCCAAGGGTCCGGCCACGGCCGGCTCGCTGCGCATGGCGCCGATGGTGGTCGGCGTCGGCGCCGACCTCACCGGCTTCTTCTTCGGACCGAACACCGTCTCGGCGGCGGTCTGGAAGAGCCGCGACAACGACAACCAGGCGCCGGTCGACGCGGTCCTCGACGACACCAACTACGGCACCTCCTACGCCTCGGCCGAGATCGCCGGCGTGGCGGCGCTGGTGCGCGACTACCTGGCGCAGGGCTTCTACCCGACCGGCGCGCGGGTCGACACCGACCGGATGCCCAACGTCTCGGGCGCCTTCGTGAAGGCGTCGCTCGCCGCCTCGGCCAACTTCGAGGAGCTGCTCGAGAGCGACTACCCGACGGTGAACGATCGGGCCATCGCCTTCGGGCGGTCGATCAACGTCGGCACGATCTCCGGCACCAACGTCGGCATCCTCGGCAACATGGAGCAGGGGTATGGCCGACCGGTCCTGACCTCGGTCCTGCCGCTCGCGAACTGGCCGCAGGGGAAGGGGATCGGAGCCCCGGACACCATCGAGTACCCGGCCGCGGGGCTGCTGGTCTACGACGACCTGGCGACCGGCGAGCCGACGATCAACAACACCACGCGCACCTTCATCGAGCACACCTTCACGGTCGCATCCGATTCGACCCGCCTCGTGCCGAACGGCGCGGGGACCTCGAGCATCGTCGACCGCGGCCAGTTGCGCATCGCGATGGCCTGGGTCGACGTGCCGACCGCCGGCGCCAGCGGCGCCATCAACAACGACCTCGATCTCGAGGTCGAGTCGCCCGGCCCCGACAACAACCTGGCGACCACCGCCGACAACATCGTGTACGACGGCAACGTCTACCAGACCGGCGGCACCAGGCTGGGACAGTGGTCGCTCGGGCGCGCGGTCGGCGCCACCGACCAGGCCGACTCGCGCAACCCGATCGAGGCGGTGCACCTGACCGCTGACCCGAACGCCGACGGCGACGGCGGAGACTCGAAGATCTACACCGGCACCTGGCGGGTGCGGGTGAAGCGTGGAGCCGGCGGCGCGACCGCGGGGCAGATCACCGTGCTCACCGGCGCCAACGAGGACGCCAACGCCAACGGCCGGCTCGACGCCGGCGAGGACACCGACGCCGACGGCTTCATGGATGCCGACGGCCAGCCGTACGGCCTGGTGATCGCCGGTCCGGTGCTCGGCATCGGCAGCCAGACCTTCAACGGCTCGTCGCACACCTTCCCCTCGAGCCGCGCCACCCTCGATCGGAGCCTCTATGGCTGCTCCTCGGCGGTGCGCGCGACGATCTACGACCCCGGCACCACCGCCGCCGCGGTGCGCACCACCGCCGTCTTCGAAGTGGTCAACCGTTCCGGCGCCGTGGTCGACACCGAGCGGCTGATCACCTTCACTGCCGGAACGGCCGACACCTACACCTCGGGCGCGGTGCCGGTGCGCGAGTCGAAGCCGGTCGCGGTGGCCGACAACGGCATCCTCGAGACGGCGGGCAACACCGCCGACGAGCCGTACAGCGTGCGGGTGCGCTATCCGGACGCCCCGCGCGATGCGCTCGCCTCGGCGCGCATCTCCTGCCAGCCCGATCTGGTCGCCTGGCGCTTCCAGACGGAGGGGGAGAACTGGAACCAGCAGGACACCTTCTTCGGCGGCTGCGACCAGGACCAGTACCCCGACTCGGGCGAAAACCTGATCTACTCGGTCACCTTCGGCAACTCGAACCGCGACCATGACTACTCCGATGTGCGCGCGACGCTCGCCATCAGCGGCCCCGGCGCCGCCGCGGTGCGGGTGCTCAACTCCCCGATCAACCTCGGCCGGATCCCCGGCGGCCAGATCACCGCCGCGTCGTTCTCGATCCGGATCGACGCGACCGCGCTCGCCGCGCTCGCGGTCGCCAACCGCATCGTCACGATGACGGTGTCGCTCGACTCGTCGAACCCCAACATCCAGATGGCGCGCCAGGTCTACACCTTCACGCATGCCCTCAACTCGGACGACGAGCGCTTCCATTACTCGACCGACTTCCCCGGGGGCGGGCGCGAGATCCGCGACTTCAACCGCAACCTCCAGATCGACAACCCCGATCTGATCGACCCGTTCATCGGCATCCAGCTGCCGGACGAGGACGTCACCTTCGCGTCGATGTTCGTCGCCGGGACCGCGGGCGGCCTCGTGACCAATACCCTCGGCGAGGACCTGAACAACAACGGCCTCCTCGATCTGGGCGAGGAGATCATCCCGAACGGCAGCCTGGACAAGGGGATTCTCAACGCTCCGGGCGGCCCGACTCCCGGCGTCGACAAGGCGCCTTTCAACTTCGACTCGAACAACGGCGGCTTCCTGGGTCTGCGCCATCCCTTCAGCCGGCCCGGAACCGCCTCCCAGGTCACCTGGGAGTGGAAGCGGACGGGGATCTGCGGCTTCCAGAGCGCCATCGCGGACGGCAACTCGCAGGCCGGCTTCCAGAACAACGGCGCCGGCATCTGGCACACCGGCGACGGCGACCCCGCCACGCCGGCGGCCAACGCCTCCGGGTGCGACAACCATCTCGGGGCGGCGGACGCCACGACCCCGGTCGGCGCCGAGTTCGTCGAGGACATCCTGGTCTCGCCGATCATCGCCAAGGTGCACCAGGTGGCCGACGCGCGGGGCCTGCCGTACACCGTCGAGTTCCAGCGCTACGGCATGAACCTGAACCACCAGACACGCGACGGCTCGACCGGTGGCAACCTGAACATCGACAACAACGTCGAGGACGACACCGGGAACTGCCTCCTCTGCCAGGAGTTCGATCCGAACTACGGCGGCATCGACTACCAGGTGGCCAATTTCCAGAGCGGCGCCGGCGTCGATCCGAGCAACTCGGGCGACATCCCGCAGCGCACCTTCGGGCCGAGAATCGACCCGGACAACTCGACGGTCGGCGGCAATCCGTCCGCGAACGGCGACGAGACCGGCTTCACCGGCTTCACCCAGAACAGCAACCCGGCGAGCGCCAGCCCGATCCCGACCGCCTTTCCCGACTTCCTGCCGTACCCGGTGCCGACCGCGCCTGTGGTGAACGCCGGCGACGGCACCCCCTGGACCAACAATCCGCAGGGGCCGGTGCGCAACTTCGACATGACCCTGACCACCTACGACTCGGGCTACATGTTCCTCATGCAGGGCCCGGGAGCTCCCGAAGTGGCGGCGATCACGCCGTTCGACGTCAACCCCGGCCTGCGCTGGGAGATCGGCATCGGCTTCTTCAACATCGAGAACGCGCTCAACACGCGCGACTACGGCTTCGGCGTCGATGACGTGGTGTTCGAGTGGGACGAGCGGCACCCGGTTGACGAGAGCCAGTTCGTCCCGGCGCACACGCCCGCCTGCGCGCGCTTCGGGCTCGCCGGCCAGCCGGCCGGCCAGCAGTGCGCCACGCTCCAGGTCGATCGCACGGCGCTGTTCGAGTGCGACGAGTCGCTGACCGTGACCGTCAACAACCCGAAGGTCGCGGGGAGCGGCTCGGTGAGCGTCGGAGCCGCGTCGGACAGCGACGCGCGCCTGGTCTCGACCGGTCAGGCGACCGCGCTCCATCCGCTGAAGACCTTTACGCTGCAGGAGACCACGCCGGGCCTGTTCGTCGGCAACACCCCGGTGACCCAGACCCTCAACACACCGGGGGCGCTCTTCGTCTCCCCCTCGGGCGACGCCAACATCGTCATCTACTATGCCGACCCGCTGTGCGACGGAAACCGCAACGGCACGGTGGCGCAGAACGACTTCGACAACCTCGACGGCGACGGCGTGCCGATCGCCGCCGACAACTGCGACTTCCGCTACAACCCGACCCAGACCGACACCGACCTGGACGGCGCCGGCGACGCCTGCGACAACTGCCCCGGAGTGGCCAATGCCAACCAGGCCGACTCCGACGGCGACGGCGTGGGTGATGTCTGCGACCTCGACGACATCGACTTCGACGGCGTGGTGAACGCGCTCGACAACTGCAAGGACGTCTATAATTCGGCGCAGACTCCCGCCGGCGGTGGAAGCGACCGCGGCAGCGCCTGCAACGCGAACAGCGACCGCGACGGCGACGGGATCGCCGACCGCAACGACAACTGCATCCGCACCGCCAACGCCAACCAGCTGGATGCGGACAACGACGGGATCGGCAACGCCTGCGACGGCGACTGCGTGAACGCCCGGCCGCAGGTCCTGGCCGCCGGCGTGTGCAGCCGCACCAATCTGACCCAGTGCACGGCCGACGCGCAGTGCCCGACCACCGGGGTCTGCGCGGAGAACAACACCGTCTGCAGCACGAGCAGCGGGCAGTGCACCTGCGTCAACATCGCCCCCGAGACCTGCCAGCGGCTGGGGGTGGTCAACGACGGCGGCTGCCAGGTCCAGGACGACGACGTCGACGCCGACGCCGTGCCGGACTCCATCGACGACTGCCCGGTCCTCGCCAATCCGGCGGTGATTCCCGGCACCACGCGCCAGGCCGACAGCGACAACGACGGCCTCGGCGATGCCTGCGACTCGCCCCTTCAGATCGACGGCGACAACAACGGGGTGCCCGACGACGTCGTGTCGTTCGGCGTCCTGGTGAATTGCGGCAAGCTGGCGCTTCCGAGCCTGGTGGTCGAGACCGCGACCGTGAACGATCTCAACGGCGACGGCGACGCCTTCTGCGACACCGGCGAGAAGTGCGAGATGACCGTCGTGGTGACCAACGCCGGCAGCACCGCCCTGACCGACGTCACCCTCTACCTGGCCACCTCCGACAGCGACATCCAGTGCGTGACCAAGCCGTCGATCTTCATCGGCAACCTCGCGGCCGGGGCCCGGGTCGACACCGCCAGCATCGGCGGCCAGCGCCGGGTCTTTGAATACACGGTGTCGTCGACCACCGAGACCACCGTGGCGGCGACGCCGGCGAAGGCGGACTGGACCCTCAACGTGACCGCGCGCGAAGCGCTCGGGACGGCGTCCAAGCTCTCGTTCCAGACGCTTCTGGACCTCGACCTGCCGGTCGGCTCGCCGATCACGCTCGTGAACGGGCCGGACGGCCTCCCGGGGACCTCCGACGACGGGACGCTGTTCGAGAATTTCGACGTCGACCGGGACGGGATCGGCGGCGTCGATATCAGCGACGGACGCCCCGGCATCGCCAATGACACGTTCGGATACACCGTCGGCACGGCGCTCGGCGGGCTGAACGCGCTCGAGGGGATCGGCTGCGGCGGGTTCCACGTGCCGCCGCAGGATCCCGGCTGCCACGTCGACCCCGACAACGACATGGCCTGGCACGTGCACTGCCCGGCCGGCACCTGCCCGGCGCCGCATGTCGTCGGATCCTCGACCGCCTTCGCCGCCACTCCGACCGACGGCGCGATGGCGTTCTCGGGGAACAATTCGCTGCACTGGGGCAAGCACACCGACACCAGCACCCGGCAGGGCGACACCACCGCCTTCCGGCAGATCGCGGCCTACGTCACCACGGCGAACCTGACGCCGCTGCCGACCGCCAACGACCTCAAGCTCTCGTTCTTCCACATCGCCGACATGATGGACAACTCCCAGGCCGACATCCCGGCCGGGCAGGCCCTCGATCGCGGCGACGTGCAGATCCGCGTCGACCTCGACGGCAACCCTGCGGTCGACAACTGGGGCTTCTGGGACAAGCTGGCGCCGTTCGAGAACGTCTACGACCACATCCCGTACGTCTGGAGCCACTACGGCGCGCAGACCACCTATTGCGTCCTGACCCCGACCGACACCGGCTCCGCAGCGCCGGCGCCGCGCGGCACGCACGAGACGATGTGCTGGCCGCAGGGGGTCTGGTCGCACTGCGGCAGCGCCTACGGCACCAACACCACCAACGGCTGCCCCGGCCCCGGCTTCACGGGGGCGGTGGCGCCTTCGAGCGGCGCGCTCTGGGTGAAGTCGCGCTTCTCGCTCGCCAACTACATCGGCGCGCGCGTGCAGATTCGCTGGATCGCCTCGACCTGGGAGTTCGACCTGAACGGCCCGGCGCAGGACTACCAGACCTACGGGCACGGCTGGGAGAACAGCCTGAACGACGACGGCTGGTGGATCGATGACATCGCGATCACCGGCGCGATCACCCAGCAGGTCTCGCCGATCCCCGACACCGGCTCGATCCCCGCCGCCACCTGCCCGATCCCGTCGGCGCAGTGCAACAGCGCCGCGGGGGCCGATCATGGCTACAACCCGGCGCTGGTGGTGACCGACGCCAACGGCGATGGCGTCTTCGAGAAGGGCGAGAACGTCGAGTTCAGCGCCATCACCAGCACCAACCCCGGCGGCTGCGCCAACGGGGTCACCGAGTACCGCTTCCTGAGGGGCGCCTCGGTCGTGCAGGACTGGTCGGCGAACCCGTTCTTCCGCGAAGGCGTCCAGGCCGACGCGACCTACCAGGTCCTGGCGCGCTGCAACAGCACGCCGGCCTGCACCACGACCACCGGTGCCAGCCAGGCGCTCCTGGTCTATCCGGGCGACGGCACCGACATCACCGTCACGCTGACCCCGACACCGCCCACCCTCAACTGGACGGCGCGCCCGCATCCCGCGAGCATGGACGGCTACGACGCCTTCGTGCTGGCGGGGGCGGGAATCGGTTGCGGCGGCGCAGCGCCGGTCTACGCACCGCTCGCCTGCGACCAGGGGCTCGGGTCCGCGCCCGGGACGCCATTGAACCTGTCGATCGTGCCGGCGCCGGCGGCCGGTCTGGTGAACTGCTACCTGGTCGGGCACAGCGGCGTGCCCGCCGGCGCGCGCGCGGCGCTGACCCGGATGACGAGCAACGCCATCCTGATTGCGCCCGCGGGGGCTTGTCCGTAGGCGGAGTCGGGGGACTGACGGGCAGACGCTCGCAAGCCCGGCGGGCACGGGTCCGGCGCTCCGTCTCAGACGGCCCGCCGTTCTTGCGAGCGTCCGCCCGCCCCCCGCGACGCGGGATATTCGTCGCCGCCCGCCTTTCGGCTTCCGCCCTGGAAGGAGACCCGCCGCGCCGTCGATCTCGCCGCGGCGAGGGGGGGCGGGACGGCCGTCGCGGTCCCAGCGGGCCGTCCGAGACGAAGCGCCGGCCCCAGCGCGCGCACAGCGCGCGCCGGGGGGCGCGGAGCGAGGCGAGGGGAGGCGCGTTACACGCGCCGGACCCGTGCCCGCCGGGACCGCGACGGCCGTCCCAGAGCCCCCCGACTCCGCCGAGGGTTTACCGTGCGACGCGCCGGCCGGGTCCCCTAGTCCCGGTCTCTCCAGGGGTGCCGGAAGACGCGCTCGATGCGCGGGTCGTTCGGCGAGTACTCGGTGCGGGCGGCGAGGATGCGCCGGATCTCGCGCTGCGCCTCGGCCGGCAGGCCCATCGGCTCGTGCTTGTCGAGAAGCTCCTTCATCCGATCGCGCGCCAGCGCGACCTCGTCCTTGCCGCGGCGCTTCCAGTCGCCGTGCGTGCCGCGGAAGGAGATGCGCGGCCAGTAGCCCTGGCCCGACTTCAGGAACTGGCGCGTGAACGCCTGGCCCAGGTGGTGGTTGGGCGAGTGGCCGACCTGGTGAATCGCGTCGACCATCAGCGTCTCGCGGGTCACCTCCATGCCGTTGCGGACGAACGACAGGATGTTGCACATCTCCTCGTCGATCACCATCTGCGGGAAGGAGAGCGTGTTGCCGTCTTCGAGAATGCCGATGCCGACCAGGAAGTCGCACCCCGACAGCGCCGCGGTCATGCCGGTCGCCATGTTCTCGTAGCCCGCCTGGATGCCGGGGATCTTGGCGTCGGAGCAGATGCCGCCCGCCATGTACGGCACGCCGTAGAACTCGGTCATCTGCGCGAACGGCAGGTTGAGCAGGATCCCCTCGGGCGACGCGGTCGAGGCGAGCCCGGTCTTCATGTCGAGCGTCTCCGGCCCGGCCGGGTAGATCATCGGCAGCCCGGGCTTCACGCACTGGTAGAGCACCAGGCCGCTCAGGAATTCGGCGTTGGTCACGAGGAGGGTGCCTGCCATCGTGATCGGCGCGGTGGCGCCCTGCAGCGGCATCGGCCAGAAGACGATCGGCACCCCCTCGCGCGCCAGCGCGATGCAGGCCTCGGTCATGGCGTCGTCGTGCTTGAACGGCGACACCGGGCAGGTGACCATCGAGAAGATCGGCCGGTCGGGCTGCTTCTTCCGGTCGCCGCCGACGATGTCGATCATCTCGAGGAGGAACGGCACGTCGTCGGGGTCCTGGACGCCGCCCACCATCTGGAAATGCTTCGACGACCACATGAAGGTGGCCGCCATCTCGAACAGCGCGCGCCGGTCGGTCGAGGCGTCGGTCGGGAAGACCGTCGACCACATGACCCGCACCGGGTCGAGCGCGTCGGCGAGGAGCGTCGAGAGACAGAGGTCGTGCAGGGTCGACGAGCGCCGCTCGCCGGTCGTCTCGTCGAGCGTGAACGACGCCTGGCCGTCGGTCATGTGGTGCATGTTCTTCCCGTCGACCACCGCGTCGTGCTTGCCGTCGCGCGAGGCGAGGGTGAAGTGGCGCGGCGCCGATGCGATGCAGCGCTCCACGAGGTCGGGCTTGATCCAGGCGACCCCGCGGTCGCGGTCGACCTTCTGGCCGGCCTCCTCGAGGACGTCGAGCGCCTTCGTGTTCTCGTACAGGACGCCGGTCTTCTCGAGGATCTCGAGCGACGCCTCGTGCACGAGGCGGACGTCGTCGGGGGAGAGCATCGACACTTTGGGAAGCGAGGACATCGCCACCTCCGGCGCGATCACAGCATGCGCGCGGCTTTCCGGTCAATAGCATGGCGGCATCGCACTGATGCTGTGATGGCAATACGCCATCCGGGGGCGCGCGCCGCTTGCTGTAACGGCTTCCGGTCCCACCCGGCGGAACAAGGACGGCCTCGGCGCGCCGGACCGGGAGCCGGCGACGATAGAATGCGCGCCGGACGATCGGGACGGAGCCGGAGGACGCATGATCGATCACCTTTCGCCGCGCGAGGTCGCGGAGCTGGAGGCGGCGGCCGCCGCGGGCGACGCTCTGCCCCGGCTGATCGCCGCGTTCACCGAAGGCACGCGTCTCCGGCTCGGCTGGGATCACGCGATCGAGGAGGCGGCCCTGCGCCGCGCCGCGGCGGGAGCCGCCGAGCCGATCGACGATCTGCTGGCGCGCGCGGGGCGCTGGTGCGCAACCCGCGGGCTGCACCTGCTGTCGTTCGCCGGCGAGGAGCCGGGCGGCGAGCCGCTCGGCGACCGGCGCTGGTTCATGGCGGTCGGGTGAGATCGCCGGGACTGGCTGATGCGCCACGATCCGGCCGGGTGCCGGACACGATTGAAGGAGACGGAGCGATGCGGATGATGCGGGAGGCTCTCGATGGCGTCGCGTGACGTCGTGGTGATCGGCGCCGGTCACAACGGCCTCGTGACCGCGAATCTCCTCGCGGAGGCGGGGCACCGGGTCACCATCCTCGAGGCGCGCGGTCAGGTCGGCGGCGCCTGCGTGTCCGAGGAGCTCTGGCCCGGGTACCAGGTCTCGACCACGTCGTACGTCTCGACGCTCCTCCTGCCCCAGGTGGTCGAGAAGTTCGACCTCAAGCGTCACGGCTACCGGGTCGTGAAGCAGGAGCCGGCGTTCTTCGTGCCGTACCCCGACGGCCGCACGCTGACGCTCTGGGGCGACGCGCGCGACGAGGCGGAGATCGCGAAGTTCTCGCGGCGCGACGCGGAGGCCTGGCCGCGCTTCCACGAGGCGCTCGAGCGCGCCGGCGCCTTCCTCAAGACGCAGGTCCTCAAGGCCCCGCCGAAACTCGACGCGAAGGGGCCGCGCGATCTCTTCGGACTCCTCGAGGTCGGCCTGGCGGCGCGGCGTCTCCGGCCGCTCGACGCCAACTTCCTGGTGCAACTGGCCACCCGCGGAGTCATCGACGTCCTCGACCACTGGTTCGAGTCGGACGAGTTCAAGGCGTTCCTCTGCTCGCAGGCGGTGATCGGCGCCTACGGCGGCGTGCACACGCCCGGGACGGCCTTCCTCCTGCTGCATGACGTTCTGGGCGGGGTCGACGGCGCGGCCGGCGTCTGGGGCGTGGTGGTCGGCGGCATGGGGACGATCACGCGCGCGCTCGCGGCGGCGGCGAAGGAGCGCGGCGTCGTCATCCGGACGCAGGCGAAGGTGCGCGCCGTCGAGCTGGGCGCCTCGGGCGCCGCCGAGGGGGTGCGGCTCGAGGACGGCAGCGTCGTGCGCGCGCCGGTCCTGGTGAGCAATGTCGCGCCGCGCACCACGCTGACGCGCTGGCTCCCGGAATCGGCGCTCCCGGCCGACCTCGTGCGCCACATGAAGTCGTTCCAGGACGAAGGGGCGTCGCTCAAGGTGCACCTGGCGCTCTCCGAGCTGCCGGACTTCACGGCGATGCCCGGTCGATCACCCGGCCCGCAGCACCGCGGCCTCCTGAACTTCTGCCCGACGGTCGATTTCATCGAGCAGGCCTGGGACGAGTGCAAGCGCGGCGCCTTCTCCACGCGGCCGACGGTGGAATCCTGCCTGCACTCGGTGCTCGACCCGTCGTGCGCGCCGCCGGGGAAGCACGTGATGACCTGCTTCGTGCAGTACGGCCCGCGGCACCTGAAGGAAGGGACGTGGGAGGGGATGAAGGAGACGGTCGCGGACCGCGTCGTCGCCGAGATGGCGCGCTACGCGCCCAACCTGCCGGCGGCGGTCGAGCACCGGCACGTCTACACGCCGGAAGATCTCGAACGGGAGTTCGGTCTCCCCGGCGGGAACATCTATCACGGCGCGATGATCCCCGATCAGCTGTTCGCCTTCCGGCCGGCCGCCGGCTGGGCCGACTACCGCACGCCGGTGAAGGGTCTTTACCTGTGCGGGGCCGGCACGCACCCGGGGGGCGGAGTCTGGGGCGCGGCGGGATGGAACGCCGCGCAGGCCGTGCTGCGCGATATCGGGCGAGGCTAGGCGACCGAGGCGGTGGGAACGGTCGCGGGCGCCAGTTCGAGCGACCGGATCTTCTTCTTCACCACCAGAAGCTGCAGGGCGAGCGCGACGCGCCCCACCATCAAGCGCAGGTCGTCGGTGTCGGCCTCGATCCCGCCGAACGGGCCGCCGTCGCCGTACAGGCAGATCACCAGCCGGTCGTCCATGTACCCCGGCACCAGGATCGCCTCGCCGGCGCGGTCCATCTTCATCGCCGCGAAGAACTGGGCGAGACGCGGGTCGGACGGCAGCGGGCCGCGAAAGTGGGTGCGCTCGAGCAGCAGCTCGAACAGCGGATCGCTGGTCACCGAGAGGGTGAACCCCTGCGGCTTCGCGATGCCGTCCTGTCCGGTTCCGCGCGCGCACCAGAGCGACGCGGAGGTCCCCTTCACGAGGAAGATCGCGGCGCGCGTCAGGTGCCGTGCCGCGTGCGTCATGGCTGCCTCGGCGACCTCGTGGATCCCCTCGGCAAGACAGAGCGCGTCGATGAGAACGCGCTGCGGATCGGAGGACGCCCCCGGCGCCGCCGGGACCGCCTGCAGGGCGGGCATGACCCCCGGCGACGGATCGCCCGTCGCGAGCGCGGCGAGGTGCGCCGGCTGCTCGTAGGCGTTCGCGCCGCCGGTGCGACCCGCGCCGACCATCTGCGAACCGTTCCCGCCGCCGGCCCGATCCATGTCCTGGCAGACCGTGATGTAGCGCTGGCGGCGCGCGACGCCGTAGTAGCGCTCCATCACCTGGAAGATGCGGGCCTCGGGCGCGACCCACGGGACGATGCGCAACCCGGTCGCGAACGACAGGGTGTCGATCGCCGGCAGGTTCTTCGGGTCGATCAGGGCGACGTCGAGGTTGCGTTCGCGCAGGTCGAACGGCACCGCGAAGTGCTTCTCCACCAGGCGGCGCGGCAGCCTCTCGATGGCGGCGCGCGGGATGTTCTCGAACAGGTGCGGCGGCGCGTAGCCGACGCCGAACAGCTCGGAGAGCGACCGGCCGAGGACTTCCTCGGAGAGGTACCCCATCTCGAGAAGACAGGTGCCGAGGTGACCGCCGAAGATCAGCTGGCCCTTGAGCGCCTCCTCCAGCTGCGCGTTGGTGATGATTCCCTTGGAGACGAAGTACTCGCCGAGCCGCATCGATCACCCCGTCGGCGCCGCCGCCCCGGATGCGGCGGAACGCACTCGGGTCAATATGTGTGCGGGGTGGCACCGAGTCAAAAGCGGCGGCGGGAGTGGCGCCCGGCGATGCAAGGTCGTGATCGGGGCGGGCCCGTCAATCCGCCGACGCGCCGCCCGGTCAGCGCCGGAGATCCTTGAGCATCTCGCGGGCGGCGTTCCGCCCGGGCGCGCCCATCACCCCGCCGCCCGGATGCGCCCCCGATCCGCACAGGTACAGCCCGCGCACGGGAGTGCGGTAACCGGCCCAGCGCGGCGCGGGGCGCAGGAAGAAAAGCTGATCGGGGGTCATCTCGCCATGGAAGATGTTTCCCTCGGTGAGACCGAAGACCTTTTCGAGGTCGTAGGGCGACAGCACTTCGCGCCCGATCACGATTTTCCTGATGTTCGGCACGTACTCCTCGAGGGTGTCGAGGATCGTGTCGCCGACCTTCTCGCGGATCTCCGGCCAGGTCGCGCCCTTGAGGTGATACGGCCCCCACTGCACGAAGAGCGACATGACGTGGTGCCCCTTCGGGCAGAGGGTGTCGTCGAGGACCGAGGCCACGTTGCCGTCGATGAGCGGCCGCGCCGAGGGGCGCCCGTACTTCATGTCGTCGTAGGCGCGCTCGAGGTACTCGAGGCTGGGGGCGATCTCGAACATCGCCTGCTGGTGCGGCGCCTTCGGGTCCTGGCCGGGGAGGCAGGCCCAGTCGGGGAGACCCGACAACGCCAGGTTCATCTTGATCGACGACCCCTCCACCCGGAAGTTCGTGATGTCCTGCACGAAGCCGTCGTCGAGCACGCCTTTCTCGACCAGGCCCAGGAAGGTGCGGCGCGGATCGAGATTGCTCCCGACGACCCGGGCGCGGTGCGTGTCTCCATTCTTGAGCGCGACGCCGCGGCAGACGCCGTTCTCGACGATGAGGCGCGCCACCTCGGCGTCGGTCTTCACCTCGACCCCGAGATCGCGCACCGATTTCAGGAGCGCGTCGGCGATGCCGCCCATGCCGCCGCGCACGTATCCCCATGCGCCCGGCTGCCCCTCGATCGACGAGCCGATCGAGTGGTGCAGCATCACCGCCGCCGAGCCGGGGCTGAACGGGCCGACGCAGGTGCCGATCATCCCGTTGATCGCGAGCGCCGCGCGCACCTCCTCGGATTCGAACCGGCGCGACAGGTAGTCGGCGCACGAGGCGGTCATCAGCTCGAGGAAGTGCCGGATGCGCTTCTCGCCGAGGCGCAGCATGCGGCGTCCGAACCGGGCGTGCGCGAACATCTCCCGGAGGCCGCGCGGCGGGAACGGCGGCGGCGTCATCCGGATGATCTCGTCGATGAACGGCTGCAGCTCGGCCAGCTCGTCCTCGAAGCGGTCGATCGCGGTCGCGTCGTGCTTCGAGAACCTGGAGATCTCCCGGGCGCGCTGGGTCCTGTCGGCCGACCAGAGCATGTAGCGGCGATCCGGGTAGGGGTAGAGCGTGTGCGGCTCGGGGACCAGCACCTCGAAGCCGTAGTCGCGCAGGCGGAAGTCGCGGATGACCTCCGGCATCAGGAGCGAGCAGACGTACGACGTGCGGGTGACCCGGTGACCGGGGATGATCTCCTCGGTGACGCAGGCGCCGCCGACGATCGACCGGCGTTCGAGGAGGAGGACCTTGAGCCGCTCCTTGGCGAGGTATCCGGCCGCGACCAGCCCGTTGTGTCCGCCCCCCACGATGATCGCGTCGTAGCGCGCTGTCGCCATCGATCCCTCCCGTCGTTCGATGCTGTGACCACAATCTAGCACGCCGGCCGCGGACCGAATCCGCCGAACGGCGGGCTCATGCTGTTACGGCTTGGGGCGGAGCCGGATCGCGGCAACCCTAAGCCGTAACGGCATTTCACCGTTGCGGCGGGCGGAACGGCCCGGTCGGCGGCGGGTCGGGCGGCGGGCTTGTCAGGAAAGCATCGTCAGGAGCGATCGGCGTGCGAACGCGAAACCGGGTCAGCCGACCAGACTCATGTGGTCGCGCATCATGCAGCGGCTTTGCACCACCTCGAGCCCCGCCGCGCGCGCCTTCGCGGCCGAGGCGTTGTGCGCCAGGCCGTCCTGCATCCAGATCGCCTTCGCGCCGATCCGGATCGCCTCGTCGACGATCTCCGGGATGTGCGCCACCTTGCGGAAGATGTCGACGACATCCACCGGCTTCGGCAGCGACGCGAGATCGGGGTAGAAGGTCAGGCCGGGC
>DATKFL010000294.1:0-3590 GCA_035511355.1 Dongiaceae bacterium | reverse complement strand
TCCGGGCTCGCCGTCGATGAGCGCGGTCATCATCACCGCGAACGTCGGGATGATGATCCTGACCGCCACCCTCGGGGCGGGCGAGGAGGGCGGCCCGATGAAGGCGCTCCTGTCGCCGCCCGGCGTCACCCTGTGGCTGCTCGGCGCGAAATGGGCCGAGTCGATCGCCGCCGGCGAAGTCTGGCGCCTGGTGACCGCCAATTACCTGCACGGCGGCCTGGTGCATCTCGCGCTCAACAGCCTCGGCATGGTCACCCTCGGCCCGCTGATCGAGCGCGGTTTCGGGTGGCGCAAGTTCTTCCTGATCTACACGGTCACGGGGATCGCCGGCTTCGCGTTGAGCGACTGGTGGCGACCCGGAGCGCTCAGCATCGGCGCCTCGGGAGCGCTCTACGGCCTGCTCGGATTCGCTTTCGTGTTCAGCAGGTTCCGCGCCAGCCTCCATGCGCGGGCGCTCTCGAATCAACTGCTGCAGTGGCTGCTCTACGGCGTCGCGATGTTCTTCATCCCCGGCATCGACAGCATCGCGCACGTCGGCGGTGCTGCCGCGGGCGCGGCGCTCGCGCTGGTCGTCGATCCGACCGAACCGCGGACCCGCGCGGGGGAGGCGTGGCTGTGGTTCCTGACCATCGCCGCCTTTGCGGTCACGTTCGGATCGTTCGCGATGATGGCCCTGTCGTACCCGGGGCATCTCGCGGAATTGCAGGGGCAGTGATCGGAGCGACTCCGGAAGTGGGTGGTGCCGCGGGACGGAGTTGAACCGCCGACGCAGGGATTTTCAGTCCCTCGCTCTACCGGCTGAGCTACCGCGGCACACCGGTGAACCGTGCGGAAAGGGGCGCATCGTAACAACCCCCCTTCCGGACTGTCAAGGCAAGCGGGAGAGCCGTTTCCGGGGAATGGGCGGGCGGCGCCGTGTCCCCCGGTTCGACCGGATCAGGCGCGCGCGCCGGGGGCCGGTGGACGCCCGGAGGGCTTGGCCGGCGGCGCCGGCGCCGGCTTCGCCGGGGTGGCTTCCTTCGCGGCCGGCTTGGCCGGTTCGGCGGCGGCGTCCTTCGCCTCGGCCGGCTTGCGATCCTTGATGAGACCGAGGAGGCGCCGCAGCTTCTGGTCGAGCTCGGTGCGCAGGTCGGGGTTCGCCTCGAGGAACTGGCGCACGTTCTCGCGCCCCTGGCCGAGCCGGGTCTCGCCGTACGAGAACCAGGCGCCGCTCTTGTCGATCAGCCGGTGGGTGATCGCGAGGTCGATGAGATCGCCGGTGCGCGAGATGCCGGTGCCGTAGAGGATGTCGAACTCGGCGAGCTTGAACGGCGGCGCCATCTTGTTCTTCACGATCTTGACCCGGGTGCGGCTGCCGATGTCAGCGTCGCCTTCCTTGATCTGCCCGATGCGCCGGATGTCGATGCGCACCGAGGAGTAGAACTTGAGGGCGCGACCGCCGGTCGTGGTCTCGGGGTTGCCGAACATCACGCCGATCTTCTCGCGGATCTGGTTGATGAAGATCAGGCTGGTGCGCGAGCGCGCCACCACCGCGGTCAGCTTCCGGAGAGCCTGCGACATGAGGCGCGCCTGCAGCCCGACGTGCGAGTCGCCCATCTCGCCTTCCAGTTCGGCCTTCGGCACCAGCGCGGCGACCGAGTCGACCACCAGCACGTCGATGGCGCCGGAGCGCACCAGCACCTCGACGATCTCGAGCGCCTGCTCGCCCGAATCGGGCTGCGACACGAGGAGATTGTCGATGTCGACGCCGAGCTTGCGGGCGTACTCCGGGTCGAGCGCGTGCTCGGCGTCGACGAACGCCGCGAGCCCGCCCTGGCGCTGCGCCTCGGCGACCACGTGCAATGTCAGCGTCGTCTTGCCGGACGACTCCGGCCCGTAGATCTCGATCACCCGGCCACGCGGCAGCCCGCCGATCCCGAGGGCGGCGTCGATCGACAGCGAGGTGGTCGAGATGACCGGGACCTCGGACCTCAGATCCTTGTCGCCGAGCTTCATGATCGATCCCTTGCCGTACTGCTTCTCGATTTGGGCGAGGGCGAGATCGATCGCCTTGGCGCGTTCCTTCGGGTCCTGCGGCATCGCGGGGATTCCTTTCTCGGGCCTGGGTTGGGATTTCAGCGCTTCGTTCTCTCGCATGGTAGGCGAACCCTCCGCGGGGTGTCAACGCGCGCAGGCCGCGCGCGGCGGGGCGGAACCTCCGCGTCGTGCGCTTCCGCCCGGGGCCGGATTCGCAAGCCGCGGGCCGACCCGGGCGCCTTGGGGACCCTCCGCGTAACCCTAGGGAATCAGGCACTTTCTTCCCCCGGCTCCTTGACGGGAGGCGGCCCGGCCGATATATTCCCGGCATGCGGCGTCCACCGGCGGACGCCGCACCCTTTTAGCGTGAGGTGGTGTGACCAGGTCGCTCCTGTCCCTCGTGCCGGTTCTCCTTCTGGCGGGTCTCTCCGGGTGCGCCTCGACGCACCAGAGTCCCGCGACCCAGCCTGCCAGCCCGCCTCCGGCGAACGGCGGCGACCCGGCGGCCGCGAAGCCCGCGCATCCGGCGCCGGCACCCGCCCACCCGGCGCCCGACCCGGCGACGAAATCGAAATCGGCGGCCCCGGCCGACAGCGCCGCGAGCGACGCCGACGAGACCGACACCCCCGGAACGCCGGTCGCCCGCGAGATGAGCCCCGACCGCGCGCCCGGCGACGACCTGCCGCCTTCGGTGCAGACGATGCGTGACCAGATGGAGGATGCCTACCAGTCGGGTCTCGATGCCTGGCAGGCGGGGCGCTACGACGAGGCGAAGGGGCAGTTCGACCGCGCCGTCGACGTCGTGCTGTCGAGCGGGGTCACGCTCTCGGACTACCCGGGGCTCAAGGCCTCCTTCGACGAGATGGTGCGCGACATCGCCGACCTCGACAGCGAGAGCTTCTCGCAGGAGCCGGAGCCGGGCCCGGGTGACAGCGGCTCGCCGCTCGACTCCCTCAAGGACATCACCACCTTCCTTTCGACCGAGGAGGCCGAGAAGGAGCGCCAGAAGGTGCAGCAGGTGGTCGGCGCCATCACCTACGACATCCCGATCACGCTGCACCCCAAGGTCCTGGCGTTCATCGAGGCGTTCCAGACCCGCATCCGCAGGGAGTTCGAGGCCGGGCTCAAGCGCTCCGGCGGCTACCTGCCGATGATCAAGGCGATCTTCCGCGAGGAAGGTCTCCCCGAGGACCTCGCCTACATGGCGCACCAGGAATCGGCGTTCAAGACCAACGCCTATTCGCGCGCCCGCGCCAAGGGGATGTGGCAGTTCATGTCGTTCACCGGGCGGAAGTACGGCCTGCGCATCGACCCGTGGGTGGACGAGCGCTGCGACTTCGAGAAGTCGACCCGGGCCGCGGCGGCCTACCTGCGCGACCTGCACGAGCGCTACGACGACTGGTACCTGGCGATGGCCGCGTACAACGCCGGCGAGGGGAAGATCGACCGGGCCATCGCGCGGGCCCGCACGCGCGACTTCTGGACCCTCTGCAAGACCCGCTACATCCGCGCCGAGACCAAGTCGTACGTGCCGGCGATCCTGGCCTCGATCCTCATCGACAAGTCACCCGAGG
>DATKFL010000293.1:0-5989 GCA_035511355.1 Dongiaceae bacterium | reverse complement strand
CCCGGCCAGCCGGCCCCCTCGTGCAGCCGCCGCGCGTGCCGCGCCGCCAGTCGCCCTGCCAGAGCGCGCGCCGCCGCGGCCGCGCGGTCGGGCATCGCCACGACCAGGCCGACCCGCGCCGGCAGCACGACGTAGGCATGCAGCCGGAACCCGTCGCGCTCCCGGAACTCGGCGAGCGCGTCGAGAAAGCGCGCCGCATGCACGCCGGCGAGCGCCGGCCGCCCCTCGTAGGATCGAAGCGCGATGAAGTGGGCGCGCGGCCCGTGACCTCCCGGCATCTCCGCCTCCGCAGTGAACGGCGGGACGCCCCGGTGCAAGGAGGATGCGCGGGACGGCGGCCCTCGAGAACCGAACGATCAGGCGGAGTCGGCGCGGGTGGGCGAGGTGGAGGGGGGGACGTCACGTTCGCCGGTGTTCGCCGCGGGCGGGCGTGCGTTCGCCGGGGAACGCCGGGGTGCGGCGGTCAGTCGCGGCGCGTGCCGACCGCCTCGTCGTAGGCGTCGCGCGCCGCTTCGGCGGCCTTCGTGAGCGCGGCGCGCAGATCGCCGCCGGCGCCCTTCGCCCGGTCGACGGCGTCACCGGCGGCCTTCTTCACCCGCTCGCGCGCGCTCCGTCCGGAAGGAGTGGTGAGCATCCAGACCGCCGCCGCTCCGGCGACCGCACCGGCGACGAACGCCAGCGCCACCGACGTGCTGCTCCAGCCGCGATCGTCAGACGCCATGGCGCTGCTCCTCGCCGGAGTCGGAGCCCGGTGAGGGACCGTCTCCGTCGGATTCGCCATCCTCGCCGCCCTTGTCGTCGCCGCGCGAATCGAAAAAGGTCTTGATGCCCGCGAAGAAGGCCGGCGCGAGCGCGCCGAGCGCGGCGCTCGCGGTGTTCACCGCCAGGCGGGCGCGGGTGATGGTCTCGCCGACTTTCGCCGCGGCGTCGAGCGCCGGCTGCAGGCGCGCCGCCTCGGTCTCGACCAGGGCGGCGACCCGGTTCAGGCGCGACGCGGTCTCGGTGATCTCCCGGAGCGCCTCGTCGAGCCGGCGACCGGTCTGATCGAGAAACAGCTTCGTGCTCTTGAGGACCTGCACGAGGTGGTACAGGACGGGGATCAACGCCCCGACCAGGACCGCCGCCAGGAGCACGAACAGAAGCCCGGTGTTGTTCATGAGGCCTGCCTCCGTGCGACCACTTTACCAGAGCGGGCCGGCGCCGGGGGCGGCGATCGGCAGGATCGGGAGATCGGGCGCCGGCGCGCCCGGCGCGATGATCGAGTGCCGTCCGCGCCCGGGCGTCGGCCGCGGGAAGTCCGACCGGAAATGGCTGCCACGGCTCTCCTCGCGCCGGAGCGCGCTCTCGGCGACCAGCCGCGCTGCGAACAGCTGGTTGCGGGCCTCGAGTCCGGCGCGGGTCGGCGATCGGGCCTCGAGGCCGCGCTCGCACTCGAGAATCGACCCGACCGCCCGCGCCAACCCGGCGGCCTCGCGGACGATCCCGACCTCCGCCCACATCGCCTCCCGGAGCCGCGCGACCGCGGCGCCCGCGGCGGCCGGATCGATCGAACGGACCGTCGCGGCCCGCTCGCGCGCGGCGGCCTGCGCCGGGGGCGCGTCGCTTCCGCCTCCCACGTCGACCACGACGGCCTCCCCGGCGCGCGCCCCGAAGACCAGGCCTTCGAGGAGCGAGTTGCTGGCGAGGCGGTTGGCGCCGTGCACGCCGGTGCAGGCCACCTCCCCGGCGGCGTACAGCCCGGGGATCGAGGTGCGGCCGGAGAGGTCGGTCTTGACGCCGCCCATCATGAAATGCGCGCAGGGCGCGACCGGCAGGCGGTCGACACCGATGTCGAGCCCGTAGCGCGCGCAGGTGGCGGCGATGGTCGGGAAGCGCTTGCGCACGGCGTCGGGAGACCGGCCGCTCATGTCGAGCCAGACCGCGTCGCGCCCGTCCCGGCGCATGGTCGCGACGATGCCGCGCGCCACGATGTCGCGTGGCGCCAGGTCGCCGCGCGGATCGATCGCCGGCATGAACGGCAGGCCGCCGGCGTCGAGGAGCCGCCCCCCTTCGCCGCGCATCGCTTCCGACAGGAGGAAGCGCGGCACCCCAGGAAGGAGGAGCGCGGTCGGATGGAACTGAACGAACTCGAGGTCCATCATCTCGGCGCCCGCGCGGTAGGCCATCGCGAGGCCGTCGCCGGTCGCCTGCGCCGGATTCGTGGTCTCGCGGTAGAGCTGACCGGCGCCGCCGGTCGCCAGGAGGACGGCGGGCGCCGCGAGAGCCAGCACCTCCCCCCTGGTCTCGTCCAGCGCCAGGAGTCCGACGACGCGCCCCCCCGAGAGCACGAGATCGATCGAGAAGATGCGCGGCAGGAGCGCGATCCCCGGCGTCGCGCGCGCCTTCGCCACCAGCGCGCGCACGATCTCCCGCCCGGTCGAGTCCCCCTGCGCGTGCAGGATGCGGCTCTTGCTGTGCGCCGCCTCGCGGGTCAGCGCCAGCCTGGCGCCGTCGCGGTCGAAGTTCGCCCCCCAGTCGATCAGCTCGAGCGCGCGCGCCGGTCCCTCCACGACCAGGACCTGCACCGCCGCCTCGTTGCACAGCCCGTCGCCGGCCTTGAGGGTGTCCTCGTAATGCAGCGCCACCTCGTCGTCGTCCGACAGCACGGCGGCGAGCCCGCCCTGGGCCTTGTCCGACGAGGAGTCGGTCGGCTGGTCCTTGGTCAGGATCGCGACCCGGCGGCCGCCCCGTGCGAGCGCAATCGCGGCGCGAATCCCGGCGATGCCGCTGCCGACGACGAGTGCGTCCCACGTGGTCTCGAGCATCGCTTCCGAGTCTACCGTTTCTTGACAGGGTGGGCGTCGGTTCCTATGATGCGACTCCCGGAGGACGACCGGCCCGCGATGCAGCCGCTACCCGACAGCCAGCCGATCGCCGGCCTCTTCGTTCCCCGCCTCGTCGCACGCCTGCATCGCGAAGGGTTCGACGGATCGCTGCGCCTGCACGCCGGTGGCGCGACCCGGGTGATCTATTTCCGTCGCGGCGACATCGCCTCCGCCGCCAGCAACGCCGAAGAGGACCGCCTGCCGAGCCTGCTCATCCGCGAGGGGCGCCTGACCGGACCCCAGGTCGAGATGGCGAAGCAGAAGCAGCGCCCCGGCGTGTCGCTCGGCAAGACGCTCATCGAGCTGGGATTCCTCACCCCCTCGGAACTGCTCGCCGGCGCGCGCCGCCAGGTGCGGCAGATTCTCTCCGCCTGCTTCGCGCTGGCCGACGGCACCTGGCAGACGATCCCGGGCCCGCTTGGTCCCGAGGTGACCAACCTCGGACTCCCGACCCGGCGCCTCATCTTCGACGCCCTCATGGAGACCGGCGACCGCAGCGCGATCGTGCGCGAGATGGGATCGATGGAGTCGGTCTACCGTCCCTCCGAGGGACTTGCCGCGGCGCTCCCGACACTCCGCCTCGACAGCTCGATGGAGGAGGTGGCGCGCATGACCGACGGAGACGCCACGCTCAGGGAGGTCAGCGGCCGGACCCGGCTCGACGATTTCACGGTCAGCCGGATCGTCCTCGGCCTCGAGATCCTGGGACTGGTCGAGCTGGCGTCGCGACCGGAGCCGGTCGCGGCGCCGCGCCCGGCGAGCCGGCTGATCCCGGTCGAGGCCCCGCCCGAGGAGCCGGCCATGGCCCCGATGCCCGATCCGGCGCGTGCCGAGGAGGTGCGTGACGCGGAGCCGCGTCACGAGGACGCGCGCGCACCGGAGCGGGTCGCCTCCCGGCCGGAGCCGGTGATCGCGGCGGCGCCCACAGCGGCCGCCTTCACCATCGAAGACGACGAGGACGACCGGACCGAGGAGCCGCCGGCACCGGCCGCGCCCCCGCAGGCCGCTCCCGAGGCGTCGCCGTTCGGCGGGCCGTCCTTCGGCGCGCCGGCCGAGCCGACGGCGCACTTCGGCGGGCCCACCTTTGCCGCGCCTTCGGACACCGACGCGGAACCGCCTCCCTTCCCCAGCGACGAACTGCCGGCCTTCGCCACGAACGGCGCCCCCTCCCCCTCCGGATGGAGCGAGGACCCGCAGACCGGCGAGCGCGTCCATGCCGGGCCGATCGAACTGACCTTCGACGGCCCGGTCGGGCCCGGCGGCGCGCCGGCCACGACCGCGCGCCGCGTCGCGATCGCGGCGGTGGTGGCGGTCGTCGTGCTGGGTGGCGCCGCGGCGTTCTTCCTGCGGCCGGGTGGGAGCGCCGCCGAATCGGCGCCGCCGCCGGGCGCCCCGCAGGCGACCGCGCCGAGGGAAACTGTCCCGCAGGCGAGCGCGCCGGCGAATACGGTCGCGGAGGCGAGCGCGCCCGCGCCGCCGCCCGCTGCCGCAGCCGGCGAACACGACGGCAGCGTCGCCACGACGGAGCCTGCCGCCGCCGATCGGGAGAAAACGGGTGAGGAATCCCCGACCATGGCCGGCGGGTCACCGGCCGCGGAGCCGCCCGCCGCGCAACCGCCTGCGGCGACCCGGCCGCCCGCGCCTCCTCCCGCGGGGACGGCGCCGCCGCCTGCGACGACACCGGTGGTGGCACGCACCGAGCCGGCTCACTCCCCGCCGGCGCACCTCGAGCATCCGGCGGGTGCGGTCGACCTCTCCGCCGGCCAGGCGCTCCTCGACGCGGGCGATCTCGGCGGCGCCGAGGCGGCCTTCGAGGCGGCGATCCGGAATGCCCCCGCCGGCGGGGCGACGCTGCAAATCCTGATCGCCTGCGACCCGGTCAACATCGGCAAGGCGCGCGCGGCCACCGCCCCCGGGGGCGACCTTTTCGCCCTCCCCGTCGCGGTCAAGGATCGCGCCTGCCACCGGCTCCTCTGGGGGATGTACGCCGACGCCGGAAGCGCCCGCGCGGACATCGCGCGGCTGCCGGTCTACTTCAAGACCGCCGGGGTGAACCCGGTGCCGGTCGCCCTCGAGAAACTGCGCCGCCCCCGCTGACCTCGCGCCGGCCGTCAAACGGCTGACGTCCCCCGCCGCTTACTGGACAGCCACGCCGCCGAAACCCAAGTTATACGCGGCCCCGATCCGCGCCGGCGGCGGGGGCCGGTCCCGGCATGCCCGGCGGAGGGACGCGCAGCATGCGCGGAAGTCTCGGCGACAGGTGCCCGGCCGAAATCCTCAGCGAGGTGCTGCGGCGCCAGATCTCGGGTGTCCTCTCGTTCGCGCACGCCGGCGTCACGCGACAGTTGTCGATCGACGCCGGCGCGATGATCCGCTTCGCCACCAGCACCGACCCGGCGGAGAACTTCACGGCGCACCTCTCGAGCGCCGGGCGGATCACCCCCGAACAGATGCGCCAGGCGATGGCGGAGCGCCAGGGCGAGGAGATGCTCGGCACGACACTGGTGCGGCTCGGACACCTGACCGCCCACGACCTCGCCGGCACCACCCGCGCGCACGTGCGCCACATCGCGCTCCTGGCGCTGCAGATGGCCGAGGGGACCTGGGAGTTCGCGCTCGGCTCCCTGCCGTTCCGCGAGCAGCTCGACGTCGGCGTGCGCTCCGCCGAGGCGATCCTCGAATGGTCGCGCGGGCTCCAGGATCTCGACTGGGTGCGGCGGCGTCTCGGAGTCGAGGATCGGCATGTGAAACGCGAGCGCCGCCCGCCCGAGGGGTATCAGGACGTCCGGCTCGATTCCGCCGAGGGGTACATCATGTCGCGCGTCGACGGCGCCACGACGGCACGCGAGATCGGCATGGTGAGCCCGATGGGCGATGCGCGCACGCTGTCCGCGCTCCTCGGCTTGTCGCTCTCGGGACTTCTGGAGCGGCCGATTGTCGGTGGCGCGCCGGCGATCGAACTGCCGGAGCCGACCGCGGCCCCGGCGCCTCCGAAGGCGGCCGCACCGGCGCCGGTCGCAGACGCCGCCGCCGGCGGCTCCTACTCCTCCACGACGACGGCAGGGGCGACGGAGAACACCCGTAAGGATTCCCCTGCCCCCGCGCCGGGTGCGCCGGCCGCCGCG
>DATKFL010000292.1:0-8050 GCA_035511355.1 Dongiaceae bacterium | reverse complement strand
TCGGGGGCCGGCCGCCGCCGGCCCCGTCGGCGGGCCGGCGGCATTGTCGGCGAGCCGGCGCCGGCCGCGCAACCGGGGAATCCCAAAAAACCCTTGGACTCTCAATGGTTTTAGGGCATATTGCCACGGGGGTTCCGGGCAAAACCATCACATTGTCACTTCACCATCGCGGGGCATCGCCCCGGGAGGTCCGTTCATGTCTTGCACCAGGATTCTGCGCGCAGCGCTGATCATCGCGCTCGCCTGCGCTGCCAACGGCGCCGCCCAGGGGGCGACGCTCACGCAATATTCCTCCGAATCGGCCTTCCTCGCCGCGCTCGGGCCGAGCGCCGCGCGCGCGACCTTCGACGGCGTCGCATCCGGCACGGTGATCAGTACGCAGATCGCCGGCCTGACCTTCTCCTCTCCCGTGGCCTCGCAACCGGGTGCCCTGCCGGTGCGCGCCCAGTCGTCCGCCGGCTCGGTCAGCTCGCCGAACCTCCTGGCCGGCTCGTACGTCCCGGGAACGCCGGGGGTCCCCGAAGTGCTGGTGATCGACTTCGCCCCGGACGTCACGGCGTTCGGCGCGTACGTCTCGCCGCTCACCCCCGATTCGGTCTCGTCGACGCTCAAGCTCGAGTTCCGCGACAACACCTCGCAGACCTTCACCGTCCGCCCGGGAAGCAACAGCCGACCCGAGTTCTTCGGGGTCCGCTCCGACAGCGGCATCCGGCGCGCCACCTACACGGCGGCCAAGACGAACGGCGGTCAGCAGGGGTTCAAGCAGTTCGGCGTCGACAACCTCACCTGGCTCGGCACCGACGCCCGGCCGCCGGTCTGCACCGCCGAGAAGTCTGTCCTCGGCGGAGTCCTCGGCTTCGACGGCACCTCGACCGACAACGCCGCCTTCGACACCGGCGTCGCGAGCGTGACGCTCACGAACGCGACCAACGTGCACCTGACCTGCGCCGCGCCGCTGCCGGCGGCCTGTGGCAGCGCCGCGACGCCGACCCCGAGCGCGACCTGGCGGGTCGAGCCGACCGCGCCGGGCACGGACGGGAGCGGGTCGGTGGTGGCCACCGACGGCGCCGGCAACTCCTGTTCGTTCGACGTCACCTTTTCCGCCTTCGGCGGCGGCGCCACCGACAGCCTCGTGGTCT
The DNA here is from genome assembly GCA_035511355.1 of Dongiaceae bacterium. GTDB lineage: Bacteria > Acidobacteriota > Polarisedimenticolia > Gp22-AA2 > Gp22-AA2 > DATKFL01. The sequence continues at coordinate 6,911 of DATKFL010000292.1, read as the reverse complement.
GCCGCGATACCGGGCTGGTGCTCTCGGTGAGCAACCCGGTCGTCAGCGACGCCGGGCAGATCATCTGCTCCTCGACGCCGCCGGGGCCGGGCGATCCCGGCTTCCCGGCCGGATATGAGCCGTCACCGCAGACCGACCCGTTCCCCTGCACGGTCTTCACGGTGAAGAGCCCGATCCACGGCGACACGAACATGACGCTCAAGAAGGACGGCGACTTCGAGCCGCGCCTGCGCCTGCTCTTCTCGCGCTTCGACGGCGCCGCCTTCCCGCCGTTCGCCGACATCACGCAGTCGGTCGACCAGGTGACCACCATCGTCCCCGATCCAACCCGCGTCAAGGGGACCGGCACGTGGTCCCAGGTCAAGGTCGCCTGCGCGGTGCAGGCGGAGATCTGCAACGGCCTGGACGACGACGGCGACGGCCGGGTGGACGAAGGCTTCAACCCGGGCGGACCGGCGAGGGACTGTGACGCCGACGGGTATCCGCAGTGCGTCACGGGCGCCACGACGGCCGACGATTGCCACGGCGGGACCGTGAACCTGCTCGCAAATGCTCCGGCCGACTGCGACGATCAGAACGGCACCATTCATGCCGGCGCCAGCGAGACCTGTAACGGCCTCGACGACGACTGCGACGGCATCGTCGACGACGGTCAACCCGAAGGCGGCGCCGCCTGCGTCGTCCCGGGGCTCCTGGGCGCCTGTGCCGAAGGGGTCACCTCGTGCAGCAACGGCCCGATGGTCTGCACGCCGCTGCACTTGCCGACCGCCGAGACCTGCAACGACGTCGACGACGATTGCGACGGCGAGGTCGATGAAGGCAACCCGCCGGGCGGCGACACATGCACGATCGAGGGGCTGCTCGGCGTCTGCGCGCATGGCGCGATCTCCTGCGCCAGCGGCAGCCGGCAGTGCGCCCAGACCGCTTTCCCGACCGCCGAGGCCTGCAACGGGCTGGACGACGACTGCGACGGGGCCACCGACGAGGCGCTGGGTTCGACCACCTGCGGCGTCGGAGTCTGCGCCGTCACGGTCGCCAACTGCGCCGGCGGCGCACCGCTGGCCTGCGTCCCCGGGACACCGGGGACGGAAGTCTGCAACGGCCTGGACGACGACTGCGACGGCGCCACCGACGAGGGCTTCGGCACCTCGACCTGCGGCGTCGGCGCCTGCCGCACGACAGTCAACAACTGCTCCGGCGGCGTGCCGCTGACCTGCATCCCGGCGCCTCCGTCGGAGGAGATCTGCAACGGCCAGGACGACGACTGCGACGGGGCGGTCGACGAGTCGTACCTGTTCAACGGCCTCCTCGCGCCGGTCCGCTCCGACGGCAGCGGCATCTACCAGCGCGGTCGCACCCTGCCGCTCAAGTTCCGGCTCGGCACCTGCGGGGGGGTCAATTTCAACGGCGCCACCGCCACGATCCAGGTGATTCCGTACGCCGACCACATCGTCGGGACGGTCGACGTGGCGAACCTGTCGAAGGACAAGGCGTCGAGCGGCCTCACCTACATGTACGACGCGAAGACCAGCATGTACACGTACAACCTCGGCACCGACGCCCTGGCTTCGGGGTCGTCCTACATTCTCCGGACCCGGGTCAGCGACGGCTCGGTGCACGACGTGGTGATCTCGATCCGCTAGTGTCCCGTCGCCGAAATCGCGTTGACGCCGAGGCCGGGGATGCGCCCGGCCGGCAAGGCGCGACGAGGGAGAATACCGGGAGTATTGGACCGAGGAGCAACGAAGCCGGACGGGATGCAGCGCCGGCCGAACGTCACGCGATTTCGGTGACGGGGCACTTGGCGCTCCCGTCGTAGCGCCCCGGGTCGGGGCGGCCTACAATGCCGCCCGATGAAATGCCCGGACTGCGGTCGCGAGAACCTCGCGGGAGCCTCCCGGTGCGCCGGATGTGGCCGGCCCCTCCAGGGGTCGGCCCTCCCCGGCCCGGATGAGCAGGAAACCTCGATCCCGCCTCCGCGCGTGCGCCGTCCCGCGCCCGCCGGCTCCGCCCAAGGTCCGCCGAGCGGCACCAGCGTCACCGGGATCCCGGGGATGCGTGGCGCCGCCTCCCCGCCGTCCGATCCGCGGCTGACGGAGGGGGCTCCGCTCGGCACCCGGTACCTGATCGAAGCGGCCCTCGGCGAGGGCGGCATGGGGATGGTCTATCGCGCCCGCGACCTGGAGCTGAACCGCACCGTCGCCCTCAAGGTCATCCGCCCCGAGCTGGCATCGCGGCCCGAGATCCTCGACCGGTTCAAGCGCGAGATCCTGCTCGCCAGCCAGGTCACCCACCGGAACGTCGTGCGCATCTTCGACCTCGGCGAGGTCGGCGACCTGCGCTTCATCTCGATGTCGTACATCGAGGGGGAGAGCCTGCGCGCGCTCCTCGATCGCGACGGCCCGATGAGCGCCGAGAAGGGCGTGCCGCTGGTGCGCCAGATCGCCGTCGCCCTGCAGGCGGCGCACGAGGCCGGCATCGTGCACCGCGACCTGAAGCCGCACAACATCCTGATCGACAAGGAGGGGCAGCCGTACATCGGCGACTTCGGCATCTCGCGCTCGATGGCGAGCGACGGGACCATGACCGAGACCGGCGCCATCCTCGGCACGGTCGACTACATGTCGCCGGAGCAGGCCAAGGGGGACGTCCCCGACCACCGCAGCGACATCTTCTCGCTCGGCGTGATGATGTTCGAGATGTTCACCGGCACCCTGCCGTTCCGGGCCAGCAACGCCCTGTCGGTGATGGTGAAGCGCGTGCACGAGGACGCCCCGCAGCCGTCCACGGTGCGGCCCGGCATGCCGCCCTGGCTGTCCGCGATCATCCTGCGCGCCATGCAGCGGAGCCCGGAGGCGCGCTATCAGAACCTCCAGGAGCTGGTGCGCGACATCGATCGCCAGCGCGCCACCCGGGCAGCCCGGCGACGCCTCGGCCGGGGCGCGGCGCTGACGGCGGCCGGCATCGCGGCGGCGGGGCTCCTGGTCTGGGCGGGGCTGCATTTCATGGAGACCCGGACCGCCGGCCCGACCGCCATCCGGACCTCGCTGGCGGTCCTCCCGGTACGCAACGCCACCAGCGACCCGCGCTTCGACTGGGTGAAGACCGGCGCGACCAGCGTCGTGCGCACCGGCCTGCTGCAGGCGAAGGCGCTGCGCCTGGCCGGCGACGACCGGGTGCAGGAAGTGCTCGGGGTGCTCAAGCCGGGGGAGGGCGAGGAATCCCGCCCGGCGACGGCGCAGCGCCTCGGCAAGCTGACCGGTGTGGAGAACGTCCTGGCCGCCAGCCTCCTCAAGACCGGGAGCGGCTTTCGCCTCGAGGCCAGCCTGATGCAGATCGGCGACGCCGCCCTGGCCGGGACCCGGTCGCTGGTGGTGGACGGCGCCGACGAGGCGGCGATCCCGAAGATGATGGACGAGTTGACGACCCGGGTGCGCCACGAGCTGGGCGTCGCCAAGGCCTGGGGCGAGCGGGACGCCGGGGCGACCGACCTGGCGTCGAAATCGGTGCAGGCGCTGTCGCTCTACGGGGAAGGCCTCGCGCTGCGGCGCGCCGGGAACCTCACCGAGGCGGCGAAGCGCCTGGAGGGAGCGGCGGCCAAGGACCCGGGGTTCACCATGGCGCAGCTGCTCCTCGCCGAGACCTACGACGGCCTCGGGTACACCGGCAAGGCGAAGCAGACCGCCGACGCGGCGGCGCTGTCGGCCCGCGACGCCTCGCCGTACGAGGCGGCCTACCTGCGTGCCGTGCGGGCCCGCCTCGCCCAGGACTTCACGACCGCCGCCCAGGCCAGCCGGGAGATCTGCGAGATCACCCCCAACAGCCCGGACGCGTTCATCGATCTCGCGACGGTGCAGGAACGGGGGGGCGATCTGGCCGACGCCCTCGCGTCGCTCAAGCACGCCCTGGTGCTCGACCCGAGGCACCCCGGAGCGCAGTTCGCCTCCGGGCGCGTGCAGGTCAAGATGGGGAACACCTCCGAGGGGATCGCCGCCTTCAATGACGCGCTGGAGATGCAGCAGGCCGCCGGCAACGACGAGGGCGCGGCGACGGTCCTGAACGGTCTCGGCAACGCCTACGACGCGCTGAGCCAGTTCGACGAGGCGGCGAAGTACTTCTCCCAGTCGCTCGAGATCCGGCGCCGGATCGGCGATCGCCGCGGGGTCTCCGTCAGCCTGAACAACCTGGCGATGCTGCGCTCCAACCAGGGCCAGCACGACGCGGCCATCGCCCTGGCCCGGGAAGCGATCGACACCGCGAACGCGATCGGCTACACGGCGGGCGCCGCCGACGCATGGTCCCGGCTGGGCGACATCTTCCAGACCGCGGGCCGCACCGATGAAGCGCTGCGGGCCTACCAGGAGAGCCTCAAGCTGATGCGCGAGGTCGGCGACGAGGCGCGGCTGGCGATCACGCTGAGCAGCGTCGGGTACGTCAACGCCGTCCTCGGGCGCTACGTCGATGCGTTCTTTTTCCTGAAGGAGGCGCTGGCCAAGCGTCGGGCCATCGGCGACAAGCGCGAGATCATGCGATCCCTCCTCGACATCGGAGCGGTCGAGCAGGTCCAGGGTCGGTTCGAGGAGGCCCTGCAGTACGACACCGAAGGGCTCTCGATGGCGCGCGAGGTGGGCGATACGATCGTCGTCGCGACGCTGTCCTGGAACCTCTCCAACATCCACGAGGCCCAGGGGAACTACGCGGCGGCGCTGGCGCTGCTCGCCGACGCCGGCGCGATCGCCGACAAGCTGCAGGACGAGAACATGCAGGCGACGGTGCAGACGTTCCTCGGGAGCACCCTGCGTCACATGGGAGACCTGGACGGCGCCGCCGCTGCCTTGAAGGAAGCGGTGCGCCTGGCGCGCGCCATGGACAACACCGCCCTGCTGGCCGAGGCGCTCGCCTATCAGGGGGCCCTCGAGCAGGCGCTGCCATCCGGCGGGCCGGCGGCCGCCACGCTGAAAGAGGCGGTCGGCGCGGCGGTCAAGTCGGGAGATCGACGCCTCGTCCTCCTCGCCCGCCTGTACGCCGCCGCCGGGACGCGCTCGGAGCGGGATCTGCGCGGCGTCCTGTCGGAAATCGAGTCCTCCGGTCTCCTGTCCCTGGCCGCGCCGGCGCGGCTCGCGCTCGGCCGGCTGGCGCTCGCCGCGAACCGCACCGACGCGGCGCTGGCCGAGGCCGGCAAGGCGATCGAAGCCGCCACCCGCATGACCCAGCGCGACGATCTGTTCCAGGCGCACCACCTCGCCTGCAGGGCCCTGCTCGCGCAGCGCAAGCCCGACGCCGCCCGGGAGCATCTCCTCGCGGCCCTCGGACCGCTCGAGGAAATGCGCCAGGGACTCTCCGGAGAATCGTTGCGGCGATTCCTGGGCCGGTCCGAGACCACCGCCTTCGGTCAGGACGGACGCCGGCTGCTCGCCGCTCCCGACCAGAGCGCGGCCCTGGCGCAACTGGAGAAGGTCCTCGGGGCCTGAACCGCCGCCGCTTTGACAGGACGAACGGTGCGGGACTAGGATTCCCCCCATTCGACGCCATCAATCGGACCGTTCGCGGCGGACGACGCCGTGAGGACGGCGCCGTCCTCGATGCAAGGAGCCTCGATCATGAATCCAGTCACCCGCCGGATCCTCCCGCTCGTCATGGTCGCGGCGCTGGTCGCCGTCGCCGCACCGGCCGTCGCCGCCGAGTGCACGACCTACACCTCCGTGGAGGCGTTCATCACCGCCCTCGGAACCCACCATGTCGAGACCTTCGACGGCTACGATGCCGGGACGCCGATCAACGACCAGATCCCCGGCACCTACTTCACCAACGCCGGCGAGGGCTACACCGGCATCCAGACCTCCTCGAGCGAAGTGGCGGTCAGCGGATCGATCATCCTGAACGGCGGGAACCCCCTCGACCCGAATCCGGGCGAGCTTCAGGTGATCAACCTCTATCTCTCTCCGGCGGTCACCGGAGTCGGGTTCTGGATCGTCTCGCAGAATCCCCTGTCCACCGCGGCGACGGTGACGTTCCATTTCGTCGACGAGACCCAGGACGCCGTCCTGGTCGCCGACAGCGACGAAAACAACGACAGCGCCGAGTTCATCGGCTGCGTCGGCGATTCCTCCATCTTTTCGGTCCAGATTGTTTCCGGACAGCAGAACGACGGCGGCCTGTTCGACGAGATCGGGATCGACAACCTGATCCTGCCCGGCAGCGGGGTGGACGATTCGAACCCGCCGGTCTGCAGCGGACTCCCCTCGACGATCGAAGGGGTGCGCGGCATCGACGGGAAGGGTGAGGACACCGGCGACGGCGACAGCGGCATCGACACGGTGGTCCTCCAGGAGGGAGCGGTCAACGTCTCTTTGACGCTCGACCCCGACTTCGAATCCGGTCTCGGCACGGCCCACTTCCGCGTCCAGCCGACCAACCCCGCGATGAACGGGCAGGGCACGGTGCTGGTGACCGACCTGGGCGGGAACAGCTGCACCCTGCCGGTGACCTTCCGCGCGCTCCACCCGGGGCCCACCGACGCCGAGGCGATCTGCACCTCGGAGGGGGTCCTGCTGAGCGTGTCGAACCCGCTCGTTTCGCCCGGCGGCCAGGCGGTCTGCAGCGCGGCGCTGCCCTCGTTCGACGACCCGGCGTTCCCCCCCGGCTACGAGCCTTCGCCTGAAACCGATCCGTTCCCCTGCACCGTCATGACCATCCTGTCGCCGATCTCCGGTTCGACGCAGATGGTCTACAAGAAGGACGGCCCCTTCGATCCGACGCTGCGACTGTTGTTCTCGCGCTTCAACGGGTCGATCTTCCCGCCGTTCTCCGACATCACCCAATCGGTCGATCAGATCGCCACGGTCACGCCCGACCCGACGCGCGTCAAGGGAACCGGCACCTGGACCCAGGTCAAGGTGACCTGCGCCACC
>DATKFL010000291.1:0-4696 GCA_035511355.1 Dongiaceae bacterium | reverse complement strand
TGCCGAATCGGCAGCGTGCCGCACGGCACGTACTGGTTGTCGAGCGCCGCGTTGGTCAGCATGCCGTTGTCGAAGTGGATCTTGCCGGCGTCGCCCGGCAGCGCGATCCCGTAGTCCTCCGGCGCGTCGTCGCACGAACCGCCGACGGGACAGTCGGCGGCCGTCTGGCAGAGCGCCCCGTTGTTGCTGCAGACGCCGCGTGTCACCATCACTCCCGGCGCCCGCGGACCACCGATCGGGAAGGTCCCGGTGCGTAGGTCCTCCTGGCGGCGGATGCAGTAGAAGGTGTTGTCCTGCAGCTCCAGCTCGAAGGCCGAAGCCGGTCCGCGATAGTCGAGAACACAGACCTCGGGGCCCGGCGTCGCCGGCGGCTGGCACTGCGTGTCGTTGGCGCAGACGATGGCGGTCGTGATGCTGCAGTGACCGGTGTTCGGCGTGTACGCCGTGCCGGCGCGCTCACCCGAGGTGACCGCCGAGTTCCCCGACGCCGACCCGCCCTCGATCAGGGCCTCGGCGCCGCCGAACTCCAGGAACGCGCTGTTGTACCAGCGCCCGCCCGAGTTGTCCCGGAAGTGCAGCACCGTGTTCTCGCCGCGGCCGGTGAAGTCGAGCCCCGCGCCGATGCCGGTCCCGAGACCGACGAAGGTGGTGTTGTAGACCGTCGGGATCGACTTCGGCAGGCTGCCGTCGCCGACGTTGCCGCCGTCGAGTTCCCCGCCCTTGTCCGACTTGTCGCTCCCCGGCCGGCCCTGCACCAGGAGCACGAACTGCGCCTTGCCGCGGAACCCTTCATCCCAGTCGAGACCGTCATCACCGGGGGCGAACAGCACCGCATTCTTCACGCCGACCGTGCCGCCGAAGAACTCGATGGCGTCGTCCTTCCCCTGGAAGATCTCGATGTTGCGGATGTCGGTCTCGCGACCGACGCCGCCCAGGGTCAGGCCGTTGATCTCGTTGTTCGCCGACAGGTTGAACCCGCCGTAGCGGATCGAGACGTACTCGAGGGTGCCCGAGTCGTCGTCATCGCAGCCGGCCGGGAAGAGCGGCGAGGCGGCGCAGTTGCCGTACAGGCCGAGGCCGCCCGGGGAGACCAGACCCTCGATCTGGATCTCGCGCGACGCGTTCGGCGCCCCGACCGTGTTGTTCGACACGAAGGTCCGGCCCAGCAGGATCAGTCCGCCCCAGGTCCCGGTGATCCCGCGCGCGTCCGCGCCGGTGTCGTAGGGAAACGAACCGGGGTTCGAGCCGATGTTGTCGTCGTCCATGTTGGTGAAGACGATCGGCTTCAGCTTCGTCCCGAGCGCGAAGATCTTGGCCCCTCTTGTGATCACCAGGGTCCCGGGGTCGTTGACGCCCGGGGTCGTCGAGTCGGGCATGCCGCGCACGACCGTCCCCGGCTCGATGGTCAGGGTCACCCCGGCCTCGACGTAGACGACCGTGCCGAGGACGTACTCGTTGTCGGCGGTCCAGTGCATCAGGCTCGCGGGACTCGCCGGCGTGATGTCGGCGGTGATGGTGATGGTCGCGGCGCTCGCCGGCGCGGCGATCAGGATTCCGGCGGCGGCCAGCCAGCCGGCCCAGCGACGCTTCGTCGTTCGGGTTTGCGTGGATGTCACGGTGTCTTCCTCCCCAGTTGGTGGGCGGCTGCAACCTACCGAGGGGGGGTGACGTCGTCAGCACGCTTGCGTGACGTCTCGGTGACCGGGCCGGAGCCGGCCGGCGTCGCGGCCGCGAAGATCTCCCGATCGACGGGCGCTTTTCCGTGCCTTCGTGCCGCGATTGTCACAATCCCTTCCCGGCGCCGCCTTCCCAACCTTGCTTGATGGGGGCATGCACACGATGCGACTTCCGGAGACGAGGGACGAGGTGAGAAGGACGCCGCTCCGCCGCGGGTGCCGCCCGCGCCGCGATGGTCCGGTGCCCCAGGAAGAGCGCGGACCGCTCGTGGCGAAGCATCTGCGCTTCGTGAAGAGCGTCGCGTCGGCCTACCGGCATCGCGGCCTGCCGCTCGATGACCTGGTGGGCGAAGGGAACCTCGGCCTCATCGAGGCGGCGCGCCTGTATGACCCCGCGCGCGGCGTGAAGTTCGTCTCCTACGCGGTCTACTGGATAAGGCGCGCCATCCTGCGGGCGATCGAGGCGCAGCGCTCGATCGCGCACGTGCCGCACCACCTGCGCCGGATCGGCGTGCACGGCGGCGCCTCGGTGCCGCTCTCGGCGCCGATCGGCGACGGCGGCGGGCTCTCCCTGATCGACACGCTCGCGGCGGAGGACGGCGACGGGCCGGTGGCGCGCCTCGAGCGCCGCGATGCCCGCACCCGGCTGGTCCGGGGGCTCGATCGGCTGACGCCGCGCGAGCGGCTGGTGGTGGCGCACCGGTTCGGTCTTGGAGGGCGGGAGCCCGAACCGCTTCAGGCGATCGGCGGGCGGCTCGGGGTCACTCGCGAGGCCGTGCGGCAGATCGAGAAGCGCGCCTTGCGCCGCCTGCGCTGGTCGGTGGGCGCCGGCGGCGCGCGGCGCGTGGCGCCGCGGCTGCCTCAGCGGCGCGTCGAGCCCGAACCCGGGATCGCGACGCCGGTGTGGCCGGCCGCCCGGCCGGCTTCGACACGACCGGCCGTCGCGCGCCGGCGCCCTTCGGCGGGCGCGGCGGCGGCCGGCGGATAGCCGGAGGGCTCCCCCGGAAGACCACCTCGCGCCCGAACGCGCGCTCGAAGAGATCCGCTTTCTCCTCCACCGCGTGCCGCTCGACGGCCAGATCGCGATCGGCGAGCAAGGTCATCACGACGCGGCCCGCGGTGACCCGGCACGCGACATCCTGCACGCGGCGCGAATGGCGCCGGTCGAGCGCGTCGGCCAGCCGGACAATCGCCGCCAGCCGCACCACCAGGCGCCGGTCGTCCTTGGGAAGCGACCAGAAGGCGCGGTGCCGGCGGCGCGGCCCGCCGCGGCGGTGGTAGCGCGCCGCCAGCGCCACGATCTCGCGCTCGCGCGGCGTGAATCCCTCGAGCTGGGCATGCGACAGCAGCTGATAGGTGTGCTTGTGGTGGCCGCGGTAGCCGACGACGTAGCCGACGTCGTGCAGGAGCGCCGCCGCCGACAGGAGATCGCGCGCGCCGGGATCGAGCCCCACCGGGCCGGACATCTGGTCGAAGATCCGCTCCGCGAGCTGCTGCACCTGCGCGCCGTGCTCCGCCTCGAACCGCAGCGACCGCCCGAACGCCTCGGCGGCGAGCAGCCGCCGCCGCGCCGGCGCCACGGCGCGCGCCGTCCGCGGCCGGAGCATCCGCTCGAGGAGGGCGTGGCGGATGCCGCGCCCGTTCACCCGCACGCTGTTGACCTTGAGCCGGGTCATCACCTCGTACAGGATGGCGGCGCCCGCGATGATGATGTCGGCGCGCTCGGGCGACAGCCCGGGCATCTGGCGGCGCTCCGCCAGCGTGCGCCGCAGGAGCGCCGAGCGGAGGTGCAGGAGCTCCGCCTGGGTCATCTCGTAGCCGTGCGCCGGCCGGCCCGCGAGCCGCTGCCGCACCATGGCGATCTGCGCCAGCGACGTCGCGGTGCCGCCGGAGGCGATCAGGACGCGCGGCGCCGGGTCGTCGTCGATTTCGGCGTTCTTGAGCGCGCGCCGCACCGCGCGCCGGAGGCGCCGGAACTCGCGCCAGCGCACCGGGTCGGAGGGCAGGAACTCCTCGGTCAGCCCGACCGCGCCGAGGCGCAGCGAGTGTTCCTGCTTGACGTGCGCGCCGAGCGCGAGGATCAGCTCGGTGCTGCCGCCGCCGATGTCGACCACCGCCACCGGCTGATCGCCGAGATCGAACGACAACGCCGCGCTCTCGAAGGCGAGACGCGCCTCCTCCACCTCGGAGACGACCCGCAGCCTGAGACCGGTCTCGGCGCGCACCCGATCGACGAAGGCGCGCCGGTTCGCGGCGACCCGGATGGCGCTCGTGCCGACGACGGCGAAGCGGCGCGCGCCCCGCTCGCGCGCGATCGCCGCGAGGCGCTTCAGGGTGACCAGCGCCCGGCGGATCGCCTTCCCCGAGAGCCGGCCGCGCGCGGTCAGCCCGGAGGCGAGGCGCGCCATCTCCTTCTCGTCGTCGAGAACCCGCCGGGTGCCGTCGCGCGCCACCTGCACCACGAGCGACCGGATGGTGTTCGACCCGACGTCGATGACCGCGACCGTCTGCGGCTTCACGGGAGGGGACTCCGGCCCGGGCGCCGCGGCGCCGAAGCACCGCGCCGCGATGCCGCGCCGCGCGCCGACCCGGGCGTGGCGGCGCGCTTCGGCGCGAAGGCGGCGGCTTCGGCGCGCGCCGCCTGGAGCAGCGGGCGCCGTTCCTCCCCGAGCAGCGCCCGCAACCCCGGCGTCGCCGCGCCGGGCGCGCGCCGCGCCAGGGCGATCAGGAGGTCGAGATCGTGCAACCGACCCAATGCATCCTGAACCCGTCGCGCGTCGGCGAGCGCCGCGGCGTGCCGTCCCAGTCCGACCTCGTCCATGAACTCGAGAGTGTAGCGGTATTTCTTCACCGCGATCCGCAGCGCGTGCATCGCGACCGGCCCGTCCTCCACAGCCCGGCCCCGGGCGCCCACCCCCGCGACGGCCCGCTCCCGGAGCGCGCGCCGCGCCGCGACCGCGACCCGCGCGCGCGGGATGGCCGGGGTCACCGCGAACAGCGCCCGCACCCGGCCGCGCAGC
>DATKFL010000290.1:0-2144 GCA_035511355.1 Dongiaceae bacterium | reverse complement strand
GCTGCGCGGCGAGATCGAGGCGATCGGGCAGTCGGGTCTCGTCGGCGCGACGTTCGGGGCGGTCCGCGATCGTGCCGACGTCGTCCTGCTCTGGCGGGTTGGCGGCCTCGCCGATCATCCCGATCTCCTCCCCGCCTCGATCGCCCTCGACGGCACGCCCCGGGCGCGGCGGATGATCGCGTCCGCGTCGGCCGGCGTTCCGGCTTCGACCGGCGCCGATCTCGAGGCGCTGGCGACGCTGCGCGCGACCGTCGCCGGGGCGACCGGCGCGAAGACCTCGCCGTTCGCGGAGGCCGCGGCCGCCCTCCTCGAGGCGCGGTTCGCCGCGATCCTCTGGAGCGCGGAATCGGCGCGCGGCGCCGGTGGCGCGGCGATCGTCACGGCGCTCGGGCGGCTGGTGCGCGACCTCGAGGCGCGCGGCCGGCGCGCGGTCGGGCGTTCCCTGGGCATGCCCGGCGACGTCGCCGGAGCGATGAGCGCGCTCCAGTCGGAGACCGGGCTGCCGCGGGCCGTGCGCTTCGCCAGCGCAGGCGGCGCCGCCGCTCCCGACCCGTTCGACGGCGTGGCGCCGGCGCAGCGCGGCGGGGCGATCCTGCTCGTCGGTCCCCGGCAGGCCTGCGCCGGCGGGCGGGCGCCGGCGATCGTCGTCGGCCCCGATCTTCCCGACGGATCGCCCGAGCCCGACGTCTTCATCCCGACCGCTCTGCCCGGACTTTCCGGCCGCGGCACCTGGCTGCGGGCCGACGGCGTCGCGGCCCCGGTGCGCGGCCCGATCCCGGCGACCGCGCCGTTCGAAGAGCAGATCCTCGCGCAGCTCGCCGAACGGCTTCCGGCGCACGCGGCGGAGCCGGCGTGAGCGGCCACGGGTCGTCCACCGGGGCGCCGCTGCACGGCACCGTCCGGATTCGCGGCGGGTCGATCGTCGATCCGCGCCACGGCCGGCGCGGCGAGGTCGGCGAGATTCTGATTGCCGACGGCCGGGTGGTCGAGACGCTCCCGGCCGGCGCGCCGTCGTTCGACGCGAAGGGGCTGGTCGTGATGCCCGGCGGCGTCGACCTGCACACGCACGTCGCCGGGCCGGCGATCCGCGCCGCGCGGCTGCTCTGCCCGCGCGGGCGGCACGCCGCCTGCCTGCCGTCGATCGACGAGACCGGCCGCCGCTACGCCCGGCTCGGTTACACCACCCTGTTCGACGCCGCGATCGCCTCTTCGGGAGCGCGCGCCGCGCACGAGGAGCTCGACCAGCTGCCGATCCTCGACAAGGGGATCTTCGTCCTGGCCGGAGCGCACGCCGCGGCGATCAAGGCGGCGCGCGCCGGCGACCCGCCGCGGCTCGCGGCGATCCTCGCGGCGCTGGTCGAGGGGGCGCGCGCGCACGCGATCAAGATCGTCGATCCGGGAGGGGTCGCCGCCTGGCGCGAGGCGTCGGCCGACGACGCCGATCCGGCGCCGCTGCTCCGGACCTTCGCCGAGGCCGCCGCCACCCTCAGGCTGCCGCATCCGCTGCACGTCCATCTCCCGGGGCTGGGCCGGCCGGGGAATGCCGCGCTGACGCTCCGCTGTCTCGAGGCCCTCGCCGGCACGCCGGCGCACCTGACCCACCTGCAGTTCCACGCCTACGGCGGGCGCACGCCGCGCGGCCTGCGGAGCCGCGCTCCCGAGATCGCCGCCTGGATCAACGCGCACCCCGGGCCGACGATCGACGTCGGCCAGGTGGTGTTCGGGCCGGCGGTGACGGTGAGCGCCGACGCGCCGGCCCAGAGCCGCCTGGCGCAGGCGACGCGCGCCCGCCGGCTGAGCCTCGACATCGAGTCGGAGACCGGGCTCGGCATCGTGCCGCACGACTACCGCGCCGGCAGCCTCACCGCCGCCGTGCAGTGGGCGGCCGGTCTCGAGCTGATGCTCCTGGTGCGCGACCCGTGGCGTCTGGCGCTGACCACCGATCACCCGAACGGCGGGCCGTTCTTCGCCTACCCGCTGATCATCCGGATGCTGATGGATCGCGCCCATCGCGAAGCGATCCTGGCCGGCGCCCATCCGCGCGCCGGCGCGCGCACCCATCTCGCCGGGATCGCGCGCGAGTACACGCTCGAGGAGATCGCCATCGTGACCCGCGCCGCCCCGGCCCGGATCCTGGGGCTCGC
>DATKFL010000289.1:0-2252 GCA_035511355.1 Dongiaceae bacterium | reverse complement strand
TTCCGCGCGTACGCCTCCGCCTGGCCTCGGGCCGCGTTTTCTCGCGGCGGGGCAACTCGACGCCGCCCTGGACCTGGAGGGGGGCTCCTGGTGAGCCGGGCAACGCGATCGCGGACGGGCACCAGCGAATCACGCGGCGGCGGCGACCCGACCAACCTGGTCTGCCGCACGACGCTCACGCCACGTGGAGGGTTCCGCGCACCGGCGACGCAGCTCCGAGGCAGGACGCCCCGCCACCCGCCGCCGGACGGTCTAGACCAGGCTCTTCCCGATCATCTGCGCCGGCGGCTCCACACCCAGCAGCCGCAGCACGGTCGGCGCCACGTCGTACAGCCGGAGCGCCTGCTGCTCCCCCTTCGGCTGCGCCACGCCGCCGGGACTCTTCATGATGAAGATGCCGTGCCAGTCATGATTGGCGTCGTCCGGCCCGGTGTCGTTCTCGAAGGTGTACATCGACTTCGTCCCGACCGTCCCGATCGACCGCCAGTCGAGATTCCCGAAATAGACCATCAGGTCCGGCGCGACGTTGCGCACCTCGCGGTACAGATCTTGGGGTTTGTACGCCCGCGACCCGATGTTGCGCCCCTTCGGGTCGGTGATCGCCTCGATCTCCGCGACCAGCCCGTCGCGCACCTTCTCGTAGTCGCCCGGCTCCACGATCCCCTGCGGCTCGCGCCCGCGCACGTTCATGAACAGCCGCCCGTAGTACCCGCCGTCGCCCCACGCCTTCGTCTTCGACCAGTCGATCTCCACCTGGTTGATCGGCGTCGGCTTGTCCGGGTACGACTTCAGCGTCAGATACCCTTTCTCGATCAGCCACTCGTTGAAGCAGATGCCGCCCTCGAGCGACCGCGCCCCGTGGTCGCTCACCACCAGCACCGCCGTGTCGGGCGGCATCAGCGCCAGCATCTCGCCGACTTCGCGGTCGCAGTACTTGTAGAACTCGAGGATGGCGTTCTCGTGCGGATTCCCCTTCACGTACTTCGGCGACGCCGGATCCATGTGCGACCAGAACGCATGGTGGATGCGGTCGGTCCCCATCTCCACCATCATGAAAAAATCCCACGGCTTGTTCTTCAGAAGATGCTTCGCCAGCGTGAAATGCTTGCGCGACTTGTCGTGAATCCGCGCCAGCACGCCGTCCTTGTCGTCGGTCCGGAAATCCTCGACATCGACCACGTACCCCGGCGCGACCTTCTCGATCTCCTCGCGCAGCTCCGGCGGGTGCGTATAGGTCTTCCGTGTATTCGGCGTCAGAAAGCACCCGACCTGGATGCCGTTCAGCGGCCGCGGCGGATACGACGGCGGCACCCCCAGCACGATGACGTTCTTCCCCGCCCGCCCGAGGATGTCCCACGCGGCGTCCTTGGTCAGCACCGACGCGTTGGCGATCGAATAGCCGACGTACGAGTGGTCCTTGCGGTTCCGGAAGCCGTAGATCCCGAGCTGCCCGGGGTCCTGACTCGACATCATGCAGGCCCACGCCGGCACGGTGATCGGCGGGTTGCTGCTCAGCAGGCGCCCCCAGCACCCCTCATCCATCAGGCGCGACAGGTTCGGCAGGTGCGCGCGGTAGCGATCGAAAACCAGACCCGGGGCGGCGCAGTCGAGCCCGATGACGGCGACTTTCATGATGCGGCAGACCTCATGATGCGACGGACCTCATGCAGGGGCGGACGTCATGCTGGGGTAATCCCTAGAGCGCGACGACTCTCGAACCAGGATCCGCGGGCGACCGCGGAGCGCGGATGATACCGGAAAACCGGCGGCGACGTGCTACGCCCGGAACGGCCCGCCATCGACCGCGCGAATCGCCGCCGCCACCTCGGGCCGGATCATGTCGTCGATCGCATCCCCCCCGAGAATCGCCTCGCGCAGCCGCGTGCCGCTGAAGTCGACCCGGTCGGCGCCGGTGTGCGGGCAGATCTTCTCGTTCACCAGCCCGTGGCAGCGCCGGCACATGTAGAAGGCCGGGAAGAAGAGCGGCGTGATCCCGAGGTCCGGGAAGTCCTTGAAGATCTCCTGCGCCGCGTACGGGTGGTAGAACTTCCCCACCCCGGCGTGGTCGCGCCCGATGATGAAGTGGGTGCAGCCGAAGTTCTTCCGCTGGATGGCGTGGAAGATCGCCTCTTTCGGCCCGGCGTAGCGCATCTGCCCCTGCAGCACCGCCAGCACCGCGCGGTCGGCCGGGTAGTAGTTCGCCAGCAGGGCGTCATAGGCCGCCACGATGACCGGGTCCTCGAAGTCCCCCG
>DATKFL010000288.1:0-3346 GCA_035511355.1 Dongiaceae bacterium | reverse complement strand
GAGGCGCCGAAGCTCACCGCCGACCAGCTCGACTCGCTGGTGGCGCCGATCGCGCTCTACCCCGACGCGCTCCTGGCCCAGACGCTCGTGGCGGCGACCTATCCGCTCGAGATCGTCCAGCTGCAGCAATGGCTGGCGAAGAACAAGAACCTCAAGGACAAGGCCCTCTCGGACGCGGTCGCGAAGCAGCCGTGGGACGCCAGCATCCAGTCGATGGCGCCGCTTCCGGATCTCGTCAAGCGCCTTGCCGACGACATCCAGTGGACGACCGACCTGGGCAACGCTTTCCTGGCGCAGCAGGGCGACGTCATGGACTCCGTGCAAAGGATGCGCAAGAAGGCGCAGGACAAGGGCGCGCTCGAGTCGAACGAGCAGCAGAAGGTCAGCGAGAAGAAAGTCGAAGAGAAGACGGTCATCGTGGTCGAATCGGCGAACCCCGAGGTCATCTACGTGCCGTCGTACTCACCGACCGTCGTGTACGGCGCGCCGGTCTATCCCTACCCGCCGATCTACTACCCGCCCTACCCGCCCGGCGCGGCCTTCATGTCGTTCTCGATCGGCGTGATGTGGGGGGCGGCGATCTGGGGCGGCGGCTGCTGCGGCTGCGGCTGGGGCGGCAACGACATCGACATCAACGTCAACAACAACTTCAACCGGAACGAAATCAACGGCGGCGGCAACCGGGGCAACGGCGCGGGCGGCACCGGGAATCGCGGCGGCGCCTCGGCGAAGACCGCCGATCGCGCCGGCGGCGCGGGGGGGGCCGGCGGGGGCGGCCAGAAGTGGTCGCACAACCCGCAGCACCGCGGCGGAACGCCGTACGCCGACAAGGGAACCGCCAGCAAGTACGGAGGGAACGCGCGTGGCGATTCACTGAGCCAGCGGCAGTCGAAGGCGGGCGGCGCCGGCAGCCCGAGCGCCGGCAATCGCGCCGGCGGCGGATTGGGAGGCAGCCCCAGCGCCGGCAACCGGGCCGGCAGCGGCGGCCTCGGCGGCAGCCCCAGCGCCGGCAACCGCGGCGGCGGGGGCGACAAGATCGGCGGTCGCAGCGTCGGCAACAGCAGCGGGCGCTCCGGCGGATTCGGCGGCGGCTCCGGCGGCTTCAGCGGATCGAGCGCGCGCGCCAGCAGCAGCCGCGGCTCGAGCAGCATGGGCGGTCGTTCATTCGGAGGCGGCGGTGGCCGCCGGAGGTAGGACGATGTCTCGAGCGACGTTCGCGATTCTCCTGAGCCTCTCGATCGGCGGCGCCACCGCGTCGGCCCAGACGACCGCGCCGGCTCCCAAGCCGGCGCCGCCCTCGACGCCGGCCGCGAAGCCGGCCGCACCCCCTGCTCCTCCGGCGCAGGCCTTTCCGACACCTGAAGCGGCCGCGGAAGCGCTCATCGCCGCCGCCGCGGCGTTCGACGTCCCGGCGCTCACGAAGATCCTCGGCGCCGACGGCATCGGCCTGGTCGTGACCAAGGACAAGGTGCAGGACGAGAATCAGGCGAAGGCCTTCGCCGCCGAAGCGCAGCTCAAGCATTCAATCGTGCGGGATCCGAAGACCCCGAAGGTCGCGATGCTCGTGATCGGCGACGACGATTGGCCCTCGCCGACGCCGATCATCCAGACGTCGGACGGCCGGTGGCGGTTCGACCCCAGGACCGGCCGCATCGAGGTGCAGCGCCGCCGCATCGGGCGCAACGAGCTCGACGCGATCGAAGTCTGCCGCGGCTTCGTCGAGGCGCAGCAGGAATACGCGCTCACCAAGCACGACGGCGCCACCGTCAACCAATACGCCCAGCGGATCATCAGCACGCCCGGCAGGCAGGACGGCCTGACCTGGAAGAACCCCGCCGGCCAGTGGGAGGGTCCGGTCGCCGAGTCGATCGCCCGCGTCATCGCCGAGGGATACTCCAGCCGCTACGAGCCGTACCATGGCTACTACTTCAAGGTCCTGAAGGGTCAGGGACCGCACGCGCACCTCGGCACGATGAACTTCGTCGTGAAGGGCGCCATGATCGGCGGCTTCGCGCTGGCGGCGGTCCCCTCGGATTATGGCGCCACCGGCGTGAAGTCCTTCATCGTCAGCCACGAGGGCGTGGTGTACGAGAAGGACCTCGGCCCGGATTCGATCACGCTGTTCAAGTCGATGCAGCGATTCGACCCGGACCCGAGCTGGAGCCCGGTCGAAGACGACTGAACGGTGGGAGCCCGCATTCCCCTGTCCCGCGCCGCATGCGGACTTCTCGTGGCGGCCCTTCTCTCCCTCGGCGCCGGGTCGTCCCTGCCGACGCACCACCCCGAGTGGTTCGCGCCGGTCGATCCGCTGCACGTCGCCGGCCCGATCTGGTACGTCGGCACCCAGGATCTCGGCGTCTATCTGATCACGACGCCGGCCGGGCACATCCTGATCGACGGCGCCATGCCCGGGAGCGGCCCGGCGATCGCGGCCTCGATTGAGAAGGCCGGCTTCAAGCCGGAGGACATCAAGCAGCTGCTGATCACCCACGCGCACGTCGATCATGTCGGGACCGCCGCCTGGTTCAAGAAGATGACCCACGCCCCGCTCGCGGCGATGGCGCCGGACGACGCACTGCTCGCCTCGGGCGGTCGCGCCGATTACCTCTTCGCGAAGGACAAGGAGTTCCGCTTCCCGCCGGTCACGGTCGATCGGGTGCTGCATGACGGCGACACGGTGACGCTCGGCGACGTCACGTTGACCGCGCGCCACACCCCGGGCCACACGCGCGGCGGCACCACCTGGGTCATGCCGATCGACGACGGCGGCCGGTCGTACAACGTCGTCTTCCCCTGCAGCACCTCGATCAATCCCGGGACGCGGCTGGTGAACGACCCCTCCTACCCCGGCATCGCCGACGACTATCGCCGGTCGCTCGACATCCTGATCGGGCTCAACCCGGATATCTGGCTGCCGGCGCATGCCTCGTTCTTCGATCTCGCCGGCCGGCGCGCGCGCATGGCGACCGAAGGGACGCAGGCGTTCGTCGACCCTTCGGGATTCCGCGATCGGATCGCGCAGCAGCGGGAGAAACTCGAAGCCGCGATCGTCGAGGAGACCGGTGGCACGCCGCCCGCGGCGGACGCGGCTGCCGGGGGGCACGTCCGGTCCTGCGTGTCGAGGGGCGGGCACCTGTCCCCGTCGTTGCAGGCCGACGGCAGGATCTACGAGTCCGAGCCCCACTGATCGATTTCCGCGTCGAACGCGGCGACGACCGATTCCCAGCAGTAACGCCCCATCGACGCGGCCAGGCGGAGGCGAACATCCGGCCGCACCGCAGCCTCCGCCGGGCCGGTCGTGGTTCCGGCCGGGCCTCCCCGCGCCGCGCTTCGCAGCAGGCCGGCC
>DATKFL010000287.1:0-2362 GCA_035511355.1 Dongiaceae bacterium | reverse complement strand
GACTAGGGGCCTGTCCGGGATGACGGAGCGAAGGCGATGGTGAACGACCACTGCCCGGCGCCCTTCGCCTGAGCCCCGCCGGCACCGGTCCCTTCGCACCTGGCGCCCCGCGCGCCGGATCCGGAAGCGCGCCCGGTCAGGGCTTGGCGGGCGCCATCGCGGCGCCGGGGAGGGCACCGCTGTCGTACACCACCTTGCCGCCCAGCATGGTGATGACGACGTTGGTCTCGGAGATCCGCGTCACCGGGATCCGGAACAGGTTCTGGTCGAGGACGATCAGGTCGGCGTCGCGGCCGACCTCGATCGATCCGCGCGCGTTCTCCTGGTGCATCTGCCAGGCGGCGTTGAGCGTGTGCATCTTGATCACGGCGAGCAGGTCGGGGATCGCCTCATTCGGCGCGAGCGGGCCGGGGAAGACGCCCGGAAGGTCTTCGCCGGTATGGGTGATCGCCGTCTCGATCTGCACGAACGGCCGCAGCGGATCGACGGGGTAGTCGCTGCCTCCCGCGACCACGGCGCCGGTCCGCCAGAGGCTGTTCGCCGGGTAGAAGTGATCGTAAAGGTCGTCCGCGACGTATCCCCGGGTGTAGTTCACCGAGTAGGCGTCGCGCCGCGCCCAGTGCAGCGACATGCTGGCGACGACGCCGAGGCGCGCGAAGCGAGGGATGTCGGCCGGATCGATCGCCTGCAGGTGGGTGATCGTGTGACGCCGATCGCGCGCGCCGTTCGCCTTTTCGGCCGCCTCGAAGTTGTCGAGCGCGTCGCGTGTCGCCCGGTCGCCGATGGCGTGGACATGGATCTGCCAGCCGGCCTTGTCCAGGGCGACGAACCCCGCGCGCGCGTCGGCGCAGGAGGGGTCGGGGCCGCGCGAGGGCCCGGGCCGCCACTCCGGCCGATCCGCCGTGCCGGCGTTGACCCGGTAGGGCGCGAGCATCGCCGCGGTCTGCGCCGGGTACTCCATGACGCCGTCGCAGTAGACCTTGACGGCGTCGACCGCGATGAGCCCCTTCGCGTATTTCTTGTAGGCGTCGAGCGCGGCGATCTTCCGCGCCAGGTCGGCAGCGTCGGCGTTGCCGCGCACGAACGAGGCCGAGAGGCCGACATCGGCCCGGAGCGTCATCTTTCCCTGGTCCTGAAGCGCCGTCCAGGATGCGATTTCGTCCTCGCCGCCACCGGGAATGAAGATCGCGGTGATCCCCTCGCGGTTCGCGTCGGCCTCGGTGCGTGCCGCCCATGTGAGACGCATCGCGTCGGTGACCGGGCGCTCGTCGCCCCAGGAGGGGGTTTCGATGTCGGCGAAGAAACCGTTCGGCGTGCCGTCGGCGTCACGGCCGATCGCCCCCTCCGGAGGATCGGGGGTCTCCTTGCCGAGGCCGGCGTTCCTGATCGCCCGGCTGTTCATGAAGAACTTGTGCCCGTCGGCGTTCTCGACCATGACCGGCCGCGTCGTGTCGAGCCGGTCGAGGTCCCGGCGCGTGAGGCGTGTCCCCGGCGGCTCGATCGCCTCGCCGAACAGGTTGTTCGCCTCGAAGCGGACGTTGGTGTTCCTGAGCGCCGCCTGGTCGGGGGTGTCGAGGCAGGCCTGCAGGCGCGCCAGGATCTTATCGACCGTTCCGCCCTCGTAGTTCATCGGGCAGTCGGTGGGCCGGGTGCCGTGGAAATGGCCGTCGACGATCCCCGGCATCACCATGCGCCCGCCGAGATCGACGACCTTCGTGGCGGGGCCGACGTACGTGCGCGCCTTCTTCGACGGCCCGACGAAGACGATCTTTCCGCCGCTGATGGCGACCGCCTCGGCGAACTCCGGATTGGATCCTGCGGCGTGGGTCGCCTCGCTCGCGCCGCGCGTTCCCATCTCCCCCGTCCCGGCCACCGACCACCCGCGGCCGTCGCGCTTCTCGACACCGTGGAAGAGCAGGACGGCGCCGTTGACGAGCACGGTGTCGGCCGGACGCGGGAGCGCCATCGCCGCCTGTGCCACGAGCAGGCAGGCGAGCGCCGCCGCCGCGAGGAGTGCTGGCCTGGAACGCAGCATCGCCCAAGCCGGGCCGCCGTCAGGAAAAATCAAGCGTCGTCGCATCGGAGACCGGTGATTATCGCACCGGACGAGCCCGGCGCGCTCCCGGGCGTCGACGAGGCGGGAAGAACCCCGCGGGCCGGTCCCGTCACCCCTCCCGCGAAAAAATCGACCGCCACTTGTTCTTCACGAGCGCCAGATTGCCGATGCCGGTGATCAGGATGAAGCAGAGAACGTAGAACTTGAGTGCGTTCGTGCCAAGGTTCCAGATCGACAGGTCGAATCCGTAGAGCGTGGTCATGATCAGGAACTGCATCACGAGAATGCCCAGGACGCCGTAGAAGC
>DATKFL010000286.1:0-6440 GCA_035511355.1 Dongiaceae bacterium | reverse complement strand
AAGACCAGCCCTGCCACCTGATCGTCACCGCGAGCCCCGACCACTGCAGCGTCCGCTGCGCCGAGGAGTACGGCAACCCCTGCCAGCACTTCTGCCCCGCCCAGGTCTACGAGATGGTCGACGCCCCGGAGCGCAGCGACGGAAAGCAGAAGCTGCGCATCAACTTCTCGAACTGCGTGCACTGCAAGACCTGCGACATCATGGATCCCTACCAGGTGATCACCTGGGTGCCCCCTGAAGGCGGGGGCGGTCCCGAGTGGACGACGCTCTAGGCGCGATCCTCCTCGCGTTCCTCCTGGTGGCGGGGAACGCCTTCTTCGTCATGGCCGAGTTTGCCATCGTGAAGGTGCGCGCCACGCGCATCGAGGAGATGGCGCGCTCGGGGCTTCCCGGCTCGGGCGCCGCCCGCGAGGTGGTGGAGCGCCTCGACGAATACCTGTCGGCCTGCCAGCTGGGGATCACCATGGTCAGCCTCGGCCTCGGCTGGGTCGGCGAGGAGGCCTTCGCGCCGTTCTTCACGCCGGTGTTCACCGGCTTCGGCCGGATGGCGGCGCCGGCGGCGCACGCCGCGGCGCTCGCCGCGGCCTTCGCGCTCATCACCGTCCTGCACATCATCCTCGGCGAGCTCGTGCCGAAGTCGATCGCCATCCGCCGGCCGGGACGGATCACGCGGATCGCCGCCTGGCCGCTCAAGATCTTCCGGATCGCGTTCTTCCCCTTCCTCTGGGTGCTGAACGCCTCTTCGAACGGGGTGCTGCGGCTGTTCGGCATCCGGCAGGCGAAGGAGCCGGGCCTGTCGGAGGCCGAGCTCCGGATCCTGTTCGCCGAATCGTTCCGGACCGGCGTGATCACGTCGTCCGAGGCGGAGATCATGGAGCGGGCGACGCGCTTCTCCGACCGCACCGCGCGCGACGTGATGGTGCCGATCGACACGGTGGTGACCTGGTCGCTGGCCCGCTCGGTGGACGAGAACCTCGACGCGGCGCGGCTCGAGCGCCACACCCGCTACCCGGTGCACGACCCCGCGAAGAACGACCTCGTCGGGGTGATCAACATCAAGAGCCTGGCGCTCCTGAGCGAGGGGGAGGCGCGCCGGGTCGAGGAGCGCGACATCATCAAGGACCTGATGCGGGTCGGGTCGGAGCGCAAGATCGACGGCGTGCTCGCGGCGATGCGCCGCGCCCGGCAGCACATGGCGGCGGTGGTCGGGTCGGATGGGCGCGCCGTCGGCATCCTGACGATGGAGGACATCATCGAGGAGATCTTCGGGGAGATCGAGGACGAGTTCGACGAGGACGCGCTGCACCCCGAGACGCCGCGCGCCGCGCCCCGCACCCCGCACGGCTGAACCTTTCGGTCCGCCCCGGCCGCCCGGCCCGCCCCGGCGGTTCCCGGGGTACACTGCGCGCTTTCGCGGCCGGGAGGCGGGATGCGATTTCCAACCAGGGAATTGTCGGGCGTGGCGGTGCCGGGACCGGCGCGTCCCGCGGTCGGCACCTTTCTCGTCGCCGGTCTCCTCGTCGCCCCGGGATGCGGGATCGTCCGGGCCGCCGACGCGAATCCCGTCCCCGTCGAACGTCTCAAGGCGGCGGCCGACGCCCTGGCGCCGCGGCTCGTCGAGACCCGGCGCGACCTGCACCAGCATCCCGAACTGGGAAATCGCGAGACCCGCACCGGCGCCCTCCTCGCCGAACGCCTCAAGGCGCTCGGCCTCGAGGTGCGCTACCCGGTGGCGCGCACCGGCGTCGTCGCGGTCCTGCGCGGCGGCCGACCCGGGCGGGTGGCGGCGATCCGGGCCGACATCGACGCGCTGCCGATCGAGGAGCGGAACGATGTCCCGTACCGGAGCGTTGTTCCGGGGGTGAAGCATGCCTGCGGCCACGACGCGCACAGCACGATCGTCCTGGGAGTGGCGGAAGTTCTCGCCGGCATGAAGCGCGAGATGCCGGGAACGGTCGTCTTCATCTTCCAGCCGGCCGAGGAGGGGCCGCCGGAGGGCGAGGAGGGGGGCGCGCCGCTGGTCATCAAGGAAGGCGGGCTCGCCAATCCCAAAGTCGAGGCGATCTTCGGGATGCACGTCGACCCGCTGGTCGATGCCGGCACGATCGCCTGGTGCGAGGGGGCGTCGTACGCCTCGAGCGACCGCTTCGGCGTCGTGATCGCCGGGCACCGCACGCACGGCGCCTACCCGCACACCGGCCTCGACCCGATCCCGGTGGCGGCCGACCTGATCAACGCCTTCCAGGCCCTGGTGGCGCGCGAGATCGACGCACGCTCCCCGAAGGTGCTGACCATCGGATCGATCGCCGGCGGCAACCGCTTCAACATCATCGCCGACCAGGTGGCGCTCGAAGGGACCATCCGCGCGCTCGACGAATCGGTGCGCGCCGACCTCAAGAAGCGGATGCAGCGCACGGTCGACGGCATCGCGGCGGCGCACGGCACCACCGCGACGCTGCGCTGGATCGGCGAGGGGAACGCCGCCACGAACAACGATCCGGTGCTCATGGCGGCGGCGCGACCCGCGCTCGAGCGCGCCTGCGGTCGCGAGCATGTCGTGAAGATCGACGCGCAGATGGGGTCGGAGGATTTCTCGTACTACGAACAGGTCGTCCCGGGCATCTATCTGAAGCTGGGGGTGCGCAACGTGAGCCGTGGTATCACCGCGATGATCCACACCGAGGAGTTCGACCTGGACGAGGCGGCGCTGCCGTTCGGCGTGCGCGCCATGGCGGCGGTGCTCTGGGACTTCATGGCCGCGCCGGCCCCGAAGAAGGCCGCATGAGGGCGCAGGCGCAAGGCGGCGGACCCGGCGCCGGGCGGGTTGGCGGACGGCGCGGCCCATTCGCGGCGGCGCTCTTCGGCGCCGCGCTCGGACTGGGCGCGCTCGCGGCGGTGGTGCCGGCGCTCTCCGCCGCCGACGAGGCGGCGACCAGGCGGCCGCGCCTGAGCGAGACCAAGAAGGCGGCGCTCGAGGCGGTGGAGGCGCACCGGCAGGCGATCGTCGGCCTGAGCGAGGAGGTCTGGCGCTACGCCGAGACCGCGCTGCGCGAGACCAGGTCGGCGGAGGCGACCGCGAAGGCGGCCGAGGCGGCGGGATTCCGGGTCACGCGCGGGGTCGCCGATCTTCCGACCGCGCTGGTCGCGGAATATGGCGAGGGCGCGCCGGTGATCGGCGTGCTGGGTGAGTACGATGCGCTCCCGGGACTGTCGCAGAAGACGGTCACCGCCCCCGAGGCGGTCGAGGCGGGCGCTGCGGGGCACGGCTGCGGGCACAACCTCCTCGGCGCCGGCTCGTTCGGCGCGGCGCTCGCCATCAAGGACCTGATCGCCGCCGGCAAGCTGAAGGGGACGATCCGCTTCTACGGCGCGCCGGCGGAGGAGTCGGTGGGCGGCAAGCTCTACATGATCCGCGCCGGCCTGTTCAAGGACGTCGACGTCGTCCTGACCTGGCATCCCGGCGACCGCACCCGCGTCGACACCAGCAGCAGCCAGGCGATCGTCGACCTCCGGATCGACTTCGCCGGACGCGCCGCGCACGCGGCCTTCGATCCCTGGAACGGTCGCAGCGCGGTCGACGGGATGGAGCTGTTCAACCACGGCGTCGACCTGCTGCGCGAGCATGTCCGGCCTTCGGTGCGGATGCACTACGTCATCCTCGACGGCGGGCGGGTCCCGAACGTCGTGCCGGATCACGCCGCGGTGTGGCTCTGGGTGCGGGACTCGAAGCGCACCGGGGTGGAGCCGCTGGTCGAGCGCCTGCGCGCCGTCGCCGAGGGGGCCGGTCTCGGGGCCGGCGTCACGCCGACCTTCACGGTGCAGGGCGGGTCGTGGGAGATCCTGGTCAACATGCCGGGGGCGCGCGTCATGCACGCCAACCTCGAGGCGCTGCCGCCGCTCGAGTACACCCAGGAAGAGCAGGAGTTCGCGCGCGCCATCCAGCGCTCCGCGGGGGTCGAGACCAAGGGCCTGCGGACCGCGGTCGACCCGCTGCCGGCACGGCCGGGGGAGCCGGAAGGGGGATCGACCGACGTGGGCGACGTCTCCTGGATCGCGCCGGTGCTGCACGCCACCATCGCGACCGCGCCCGAAGGGGCGCCCTGGCACGCGTGGCCCGTCGTCGCCTGCGCCGGCATGACGATCGGCCAGAAGGGGATGCTGCAGGCGTCGCGGCTCCTCGCGATCACGATGGTCGACCTGTTCGAGTCGCCGGGGCTGCGCCGCGCCATCCGGAGCGAGTTCGAGACCCAGACGAGCGGCGTCGTCTACCGCGGCTATGCGCCGGCCGGGGGGCCGCCGAAGGAGGCCCCGTCGCCGCATCCCTGAACCCCGCCGCGCCGAGGTGACCCCGATGTCGCGCGCCCGCATGTCGATCCGGATCGCCGCCGTCGCGCTTCTGCTGGTGACGCCCGCCTGCGAGGTGGTGCGCACGCCCTACCTCGGTCCCGACACGATCGAGGCCGGCCGCCGCCTCACGCCCGCCGAGGTGGGGCGGTCGGTCGAGGCGGTGATCGACCGCTCGGTCGATCCCTGCGCCGACTTCTACCAGTTCGCCTGCGGCTCCTGGCTGAAGCGCACGCCGATCCCGCCCGATCGATCCCGCGTCGGGCGATCGTTCAGCGCGATCCAGGATCGCAACCAGGTCCTGCTGCGCGATCTCCTCGAGGAAGCGGTGCGCGCACCGGGCGGCGCCGGCGATACCGGAAAGCTGGGACGCTTCTACGCCTCCTGCATGGATGGCGAGGCGATCGAGCGGTTCGGGGTCGACCCGCTGCAGCAGGCGTTCGGCCTGATCGAGCAGGTTCAGGATCTTCCGTCCCTCGTGCAGGTGCTGGGGAGCCTCCGCCAGATGGGCGTCGAGGCCCTCTTCGAGACCCAGGTCTTCCCCGACTTCGCCAACCCCGCCATCGAGATCGCGCAGTATTTCCAGGGCGGCCTCGGCCTGCCGGAGCGGTCCTTCTACCTCGACGACGACCCGCGCAGCCGATCGACGCGCGCCGCCTACCAGGCGCACGTGGAGAAGATGCTGCGGCTCTCCGGCGTGAGCGGGGAGGAGGCGGGCGCCGGAGCGGCGGGAGTCCTGGCGCTCGAGACCCGGCTCGCCGCCGCCAGCCTGCCACGCGACCTGAGCCGCGATCTCGATCGGATCTACCACCGCCTCGACCGCGCCGGTCTCGCCGCCCTGGCGCCGTCGATCCCGTGGGACGCCTGGTTCGAGGCGATCGGCGACCCCGGTCTCGAGGCGATCAACGTCGGGATGCCCGACTACTTCAAGGCGCTGGGTGAGATCCTCCCCGCGACCCCGATGCCGACGCTGCGCGCCTACCTGCGCTTCCGGCTGCTGAGCACGACGGCCGGCGAGCTGCCGCGCGCGTTCGTCGACGAGGACTTCGACTTCTACAGCCGCATCCTGTCGGGGCAGCAGCGGATCGCACCGCGCTGGAAGCGCTGCGTCGACGCCACCGACGAGGCGGTCGGCGACCTGCTCGGCCGCCGCTTCGTGGAGCGGGCCTTCGGCGGCGACAGCAGGGAACGGGCGTCGGCGATGCTGCGCGCCATCGAGGCCGCGCTCGGGGAGCGGTTCGCGGCGCTCGCCTGGATGGACGGCGCGACCCGCGAGCGCGCCGCCGCCAAGCTGCAAAGCGTCGACAACAAGATCGGCTACCCCGACCGATGGCGCGACCAGGAGGCGCTCGACTTCCGCTCCGCCTTCTTCCTCGACAACATGCGCCGGGCGGTGCGCTTCGAGTTCCGCCGGCAGCAGGACAAGATCGGCCGGCCGACCGATCGTGACGACTGGGGGATGACGCCGCCGACGGTGAACGCCGCCTACGACCCGACCCTCAACGAGATGGTCTTTCCGGCCGGCGTCCTGCAGCCGCCGCTCTTCCATCGCGATTTCCCGCGCGCCATGAACTACGGCGGCATGGGGATGGGGATGGGGCACGAACTGACGCACGGCTTCGACGATCAGGGGCGCAAGTTCGACGGCACGGGGCAGATGCGTCCCTGGTGGGAGCCGGAGGTGGTGGGGCGGTTCGAGGAGCGGGCGGCCTGCGTCGAGGGGCTCTACGGCAGGTTCACGATCGAGCCGGGACTGGCGCTGAACGGCCGGCTGACGCTCGGGGAGAACATCGCCGATCTCGGCGGCCTGCGTGAAGCCTGGAGCGCCTACCAGGCCTCGATCGCCGCGGAAGGGCCCGAGACGTCGCCGGTGCCGGGGCTGACGCCGGCGCAGCTCTTCTTCGTCGCCTTCGCCCAGACCTGGTGCGAGGTGGTCACCCCGGAGCAGGCGCGGGTCCTCGGCGCCATCGACCCGCACGCGCCGGGGCGGTTCCGGGTGAACGGCGCGGCGATGAGCCTGCCGGCGTTCGCGGAGACCTTCACCTGCGCGCCGGACGCGCCGATGAATCCGGTCAGTCGCTGCGAAGTGTGGTGAG
>DATKFL010000285.1:0-5752 GCA_035511355.1 Dongiaceae bacterium | reverse complement strand
GGCGAGAATGGCGGCCCGGTCCGTCGCTATCGCGCCCCAGTCGCAGGCATGCGCCCGGCGCTGGCGCGCCGCGACCATCGCGGCGGCCTCGCCGTCGAGCAACGATGCCGCGATCGCCGCTTCGAACTGGTCCACGGTCCGGGCGACCCGCACGAGGTCGCCGAACTCCATCGCGACCGGCAGCGGCGTCGCCACGACCGGCTTCCCGACCGCCAGATACTGGTAGAGCTTGAGCGGGTTGATGCCGAGGGTGCCGGGACCCGTGCGATAGGCAACGAGACAGACGTCAAACCCGGCGATGCACGCCGGCAGCTGGTCCTCTTCCACCTCCCCGATCCGCACCACGTTCCCCAGCCGCAGCAGGCGGTCGAGGGCCGGTCCGGTCTCCGGTCCTGCGTGCCGCACGGGACCGACGAGCACAAGGTGCCAGTCGGCACGACGGCGCGCGATCGCTTCGAGCAGGTTCCAGTCGACGCGGTCGTTGAGGACGCCGACGAGGCCGATCCGTGGCGACCCGACACGCCCCACCTCCGGATTCGGCGGGCCGCCGCGCGCCGCCGCAAAGCGCGCGTGGTCGACACCCGTGGTCGTCAGTCGCACGTCGGCGCGCAGGGGTCGGACCGCGTCGGCCAGGGTCTCGGAGATCGCCCACACCACGTCCGCCTCCCGAAGACTGCGCGCGTGCGACCTCGCGACCCGATGTGCCATGAACGGGTCCGGCGCCAGCCCCACGTAATCGTCGATCACCTGGTAGACCCGGAGGTCGGCGCCGAGCCCCCGGAACGTCGGCAACAGGCACGGCGTCTGGAGACTCAGGACGACGGGCGCCGTGGTCCGTGGTCGCAGCCACCTGAGCAGGGCGCGGAGCCCCAGCCACCAGTTCCATTCCGTGACGGCGCCGAAGCGCTCGAGCGGGAGAGGCCCGCGGATCGACGCGTGCACGAATCCCCGTTCGGGCACGACGCCGGAAGCGAACGCCTCGGACAGGGATCCTGCGCCCCCGCCTCGAGCGAGCCAGCGGCGCGGCGGCTTTTCCACGTACACGAAGAGATGATCCCGCGCGTAAGCCTCGAACAACCCGCGGTGGTGGTGCTGGTCGAGCGGTACGTGACCCAGGTGCACCAGGATCATCGGCACTCAGGCTCCTTCGTCGACCGTGGTGCCGTTCGCGGCGCCTCCCTGGCGCCTGCCCAGCATTCCCGCGAGCTGGTCGACCACGACGGCCATTTCCCTGCGGGCGAGGGTTGCCATGCACAGTCCGTAGACCACACCCCCGAACGCCGTGCCGGCCACCAGGCGTGACAACGGCGTGACCGCGAACCCGAACCGGGATGCCACCGAAAGACCGGCGATCACCGATCCCGCCATGACGCCTCCCGCGAGGACCACCCGCAGCACCGCGCGAACGAAATCGCGGAAGGACAATCCGATGGCAGCCCGGAGCGCCAGGCCCTTGCTCACGTAGAACACCATGGCCGCGCCCAGGACGCCGCAGGCGACCCCGGTGATGCCCCAGTGGCTGCCGATGAACGCTCCGATCGGAATGCTGACGCCGTAGATCGACTGCGCCGTCACTTCGTAACGGACCCGTCCGGATGCCTCGATGGCCGCGCCCCCCAGCATGTGGATCGAGTTCAGCAGGCCGGCGAGGCAGAGCGCCCGCAGGCACCCCGCCATGTCGGCCCAGGCCGGGCCGTACACCACGACCGTGAAGTCGGGCGCGAGCACGGCGAGACCGAGCAGGAGCGGCGTGACCAGCACCGCCGCGACGGTGGTGGCCTTGAGGTACCAGGCATGGAAGCGCTCGCGATCGTCGCGCAGGCGGCAGAAGACCGGGAACGAGACGCCGTAAATCAGGCTGACGAGGCGGCTCTGTGGCAGGGTGCTCAGCGAAAAGGCGCGGGTGTAGAGGCCGGTGGGATACTCACCGAGCCGCTTCGCAACCACCAGGTTGTCGGCGTTGCGCGCCAGGTGGACGAACAGGTTCTTCACGGTGAGCGACCCACCGTAACCGAGGAGGCGCTTCGCCGCCTCCCGATCGAAACCGAATCGCGGTCGGTAGCCGGCGATGGCGTACGACGCCACCACGCTCCAGGTCCCGGAGACCAGCGGCGTGAACACCAGGCTCCAGACTCCGTGACCCGTGAGCGCCAGGCCGACCGCGGTCACTGCATAGACCACGGCCGAGCCGGCGTCGACCAGGGCGGCGCGACCGTACTGCAGCCGGCGTCGCAGGATCGCGATCGGCGTCGCCGAGAATCCCTGCATGACCATCTCGATCGCCATGATCGGCATGGCGCGCTTCAGAATCGGCATCGTGAAAAAAGCGGCCGCGAACGGCGCGGCGAGCGCGCAGACGAGGGCGAGCAGGATCGCCGTGGAGGTCGCGACCGTGGTGGCGGTGCGGCGCCCGTTCTCGCCGAGCTCGCGGCTCTGCACGACCGCCGCTCCCATGCCGAGGTTGCCGACGACGTACGAGAGCTGCAGGAAGGCCTGGGCGACCGCGACCACGCCGAAATCGGAGGGCGACAGCAGCCGCGCCAGCGCGACGCTGGTGCCGAATTCGAGCCCGGCGCGGGCGGCGAACGACCCGCCGGTCAGGACCAATCCGCGACGCGCCGCGTGCGCCAGATCGCCGGCGCCGTCGCGCGCCGGCCGGTCGCTCACCGCGTTCCGGCGCCGTCGCCGCCGGGAGTCTCGGCGAGGCTCCTCAGGGCGGTGCACAGCAACGGGACCATGATCTCGTGGTGGCCGGTGAAGTTGTACCCGCGTCCGCCGTGGCGCGTCGGCCGATCGACGACGTTCATCTGCGGCCGGTAATGCCGCAGCATGTCGAAATTCGCAGTGACCAGATCGCGCACGTCGTGGCCGAGGTTGCGCGCCACCGAGAGCGCCTTGAGGAACACCTCGGGGAGGATGACGGCGCTGCCGAGATTCACGACGACGCCGCCACCGGCCATCCGCGCGATGACGCCGGCCATCAACCGGAAGTCGTGGTAGGTCGCCTCCCCCAGCGCGGCGGCCGGAAGGTCGGGGTGCTGGTGCACGATGTCGGCGCCGATCGCGACGTGCACCCCGGCCGGGATGCCGAGTCGCGCGGCGGCTCCGAGGAGGCTCGTCCGGCCGCTCTCCGGTTGCGCCGCCAGGAGTCGCTCCCCGAGCGCCTCACCCAGTCCACGACCCGGGCAGGCGTTGAGCGTGTCGGCGAAGAAATCGCCGGTCTCGCGCACCATGCCGAACGTTCCGTCGGCGAGTCCGGCGGCCACGTCCTCCGAGGTCCGGGCGAACAGCGCCATCTCGACGTCGTGGATGGCGCCGGCGCCGTTGGTGGCGATCGCCTGCACGTAGCCCCGCTCGAGCAGATCGACGAGGAGCGGCACCAGACCGCACTTCACCACGTGTCCGCCGTACATGAGGAGGAGCGGCTGCCCCTGGCGGCGCCGCTCCGCGCAGGCTTCGACGAACGCCAGGAACTCGCCGCCGGCGAGGATGCGCGGGAGCGATCCGAGGAACATCGCCATCGCCGGGGACGGCTCGGTGACGCGGGCGAGATCGCGCGCCGAGACCTTGCGTGACGCGGCTTCAATCGAAATCCGCCGCAGGTGCTTGAGATCGAGCGGGCCGGGCGGATCAGCCGGCATGGCTGTCCGGCTTGAGCGCGCGGTCGAGCGCCTCGCACAGCAGGTGGATCATCAATCCGTGGCATTCCTGGATGCGGGCGGTCTCCTGGCACGGCACCACGATCGGCAGGCGCGCGAGAGCGCGCGCCGGACCGCCGTCGCGGCCGAGCAACGCCGCGGTCTCGATGCCGAGACGCCCGGCGGCCTCGAGCGCGCGCAGGATGTTCGGCGACTTGCCCGAGGTGGTGATCGCGAGGAAAAGATCGCCGGGGCGTCCGAGCGCCTCCACCTGGCGCGCGAAGACCCGCTCGTAATCGTAGTCGTTCGAGACGCAGGTCAAGACCGACGTGTCGGTGTTGAGGGCGATCGCGGCGAGGGGTCGGCGCTCCTCGAGATAGCGCCCGACCAGCTCGGCCACGAAGTGCTGCGCGTCGGCGGCGCTGCCGCCATTGCCGCAGGCGAGCACCTTGCCGCCGGTCGTGACGGTCCGGTAGACGCTCTCGGTGAGACGCTCGAGAGCCCGGAGCGGTTCGCCGTCGAGGGCCTCGATGGCGGTCCTGTGCCGCTGCACGCCGTCCACGAACAGCCGCCGGAGTTCGCTCACGATCGCTCCTGTTCCGACGCCGCCGCCCGCCGGGTCGGCGAGGATAGCACAGCGTCGCGGCCCTCCCGGCCGGGCGCGAGGCGCTCGAGAATCGCCTCGGTCCGCCGGGCCACCGTCTCCCACCCCATCGGGCCGTCGGCCATCGCGAGCGCGGCCGCGCCCATCGCGGCGCGGCGCGGCTCGTCGAGGAGGAGCGCGGTCATCGCGTCGGCGAGCGCCTCCGGGTCGCGCGGCGGGACCACGAGACCGGTCTCCCCGTCGCGGACCGACTCCGGGATGCTTCCGACCCGGGTCACGACCACCGGCTTGCCGAAGACGTACGCGACCCGCACGACGCCGCTCTGCGACCCTTCGAGATACGGCAGCACCACGATCGACGCCTGCTGGAACGCCTCCGCCACGCGGTCGTTGGTCAGATAGCCCCGGCGCAAATCGATGCGCGGGTCGTGGGCGAGATCGCGGTGCCGGCCGTCGAGATCGGCGCCGTCGCCGGCGACGATGATCCGGAGGTCCGGCACGCGCGCCGCGGCGCGCCGGGCCGCCTCGAGCAGGACGTCGAGCCCCTTGTACTCGTGGATGCGCCCGAAGAACAGGATCGAACGCGGAATCTCCGGGACTCCCGGGCGCGCCCAGTGCCGCAGCACGGTGTAGCAGCCGTGCGGGATCGCCGTGACGTCGCGGCAGAATTCCCCCGGCTGGGCGAGGTAGTCGGCGCGGAGCGCTTCGCCATGCACGACGACCGCCGCCGCGCGCCGGCGCAGGTCGCGGCGCACCCGCTCGCGGCGCGCCGGCTCGCGCGAGTCCTCCCCCGGGTGGGTCGCGACGTCGTGCACGGTCAGGAGGATCGGCGCGGACAGGGCGCGGTCGAGGCAGAAGGGCAGGTAGGTCGTGGTCGCCTCATGCAGGAGGAGCGCGTCGGGCGCCGCCTTCTTCATGAGGCGGATCAGCCGCCACAGGGTCCCCCACTGGCGCGGGTCGCGCAGTCCGCGCGGCCGGTCGTCGAGCAGGTGGTACCGGACCTTCGCATCGAGCAGCCGCGGCAGTTCGCCGCCGACGCTCTCGTCGACGCGCGCGCGCTTGAAAATGACCGTGCAGTCGTGGCCGCGGGCGGTGAGGGCGTTGGCCATCTGGATCTGGTACTCGACCCAGTTGAACGACAGGAGCAGGAGCCGCATCGTCCGCCGCCCTCCCGGGGAACGGATCCCTACCAGCAGATCCCGTCGTACGCCGCCGGTGTCGCGCGTGACTTCAGACGCGCCAGGTCGATGACCGTCTGGTCGGCGCGCAGCGTCGGCAGGAAGGCCGCGAACTCCGGGTCGGCGGAGGTGACCACGATCACCTCGGCGTGCGCCCGCAGGTCGTCGAGCGACGCACGCATCAGGCTGGCGATGTGCGGGATCTCGCGCTCGATGTAGGCGCGGTTGGCGCCGACCAGGCGGGCGAGCGAGACGTTGCGGTCATAGATGGCGACGTCGAAGCCCTTGCCGATGAGCGATTCGGCAAGCTCCACCGCCGGGCTCTCGCGCAG
>DATKFL010000284.1:0-6859 GCA_035511355.1 Dongiaceae bacterium | reverse complement strand
GGCGACCAGGAGGACCGCGAACGCCGCCGCCGTGCGCCGCAGCGGCACCGGCCACGATCCGAGGTCCCGCAGCGTCCGGCCGACGAGCGCCGCCGGCGAGCGCCATGCCGCTAAGCCGGTCAGCAGCGGGATCGACAGATTGATCGCGTAGAGCCCCATGCACCACAGGCACAGGAATCCGATCCGGGTCGACGACACCCAGAACAGGAAGCCGGAGTACAGCACCGCGAGCAGCCCGATCGAGAAGGCGTACGCGAGCAGCGTCGCGTCGCGGCGCGCGCGGAAGACCAGGCCCAGCACCAGCAGGTAGGTCGGGATGGCGAAGGCGGCAATCGGCACGCCGAACATCTCCGACCAGGCGCTGGTGTTCACGATCTCGCAGTTGATGGTTTCGTTCTGCGGGCAGTTGCCGAGCGCGGCCATCGCGTCGCCGTACACCTGCACGTCGTGATGGCGCACGAGCCGCACCGCCATCGCCGTGCCGCCGAGAAGGATGAGGATCAGGAGGGCCGCAGCCCAGCGCGATCGACGGGTCGAGGAGTTCACGCCGCATCCCCCGAGGTGCGAAGTCCGCGGATTATACCGACCGCGCGAGGGGCCGCCCACCCGACTCCGCCGCGGCGGCCGGCTGGGACGCACGGCGCGCACCCCGGCCTCTGAGCCACTCCTGGAACTGCTCGAGCCAGAGGTAGACGACCGGCGTGACGTACAGGGTCAGCATCTGCGAGAAGAGGAGGCCGCCGACGACCGCGAGACCGAGCGGGCGGCGCGACTCGGCGCCGGCGCCGATGCCGAGCGCGATCGGCAGGGTGCCCATGAGCGCCGCCATCGTGGTCATCATGATCGGCCGGAAGCGGACGATGCACGCCTCGAGGATCGCCTCCTCGGCGCCCTTCCCCTCCTTCTGGCGGGCCTCGATGGCGAAGTCGACCATCATGATGCCGTTCTTCTTCACCAGCCCGACCAGCATGATGATGCCGACCGCGGCATAGATCGAAAGCTCGGTACGGAAGAGGAACAGGGTCGCCAGCGCCCCGAACCCGGCGAACGGCAGCGCCGACAGGATGGTGACGGGGTGGATGAACGACTCGTAAAGGATGCCGAGCACCAGGTAGATCACCAGCACCGCCATCACGAAGAGAAGCCCGAGCCCGTTGATCGACGACTGGAACGCCTGCGCCTGCCCCTGGAACGCGGTCGTGATCGTGGGGGGCAGGATCTCGGCGGCGACCTTGTCGACGGCGCGGGTGGCGTCGCCGAGCGACATGCCGGGCGCCAGGTTGAACGACACGGTCACCGCCGGCAGCTGCCCGAGGTGGTTCACGGTGAGCGGGCCGACGCCGACGCCGACCTTGGCGACCGCGTCGAGCGGCACCAGCTGGCCCGACGACGAACGGACGTAGAGGAGCGACAGGGCGCTCGGATCCATCTGGTACTCGGGCAGCAGCTGCAGGATGACCTTGTACTCGTTGTTCGGCGAATAGATGGTCGAGATCTGGCGGGTGCCGTAGGCGCTGAACAGCGCCTCTTCGATCTGCTCGGCGCTGACGCCGAGCGCCGCGGCCTTGTCCCGCGCCAGGTCGAGCTCGATCTCGGGGTTCTTGAGTTGCAGGTCGGTGGTGACGTCCTGGAATCCCGGCAGCGCCCGGATGCGCGCCTCGAGAGCCTGCGCGCCGGCGTACAGCTCGTCGGTGTCGACGCCCTGCAGCGTGCACTGGAAGAGGCTCTTGGTGAGCTGGCCGCCGATGCGGATGGGCGGCGGGATCTGCAGATAGGCGCGGATGCCGGGGATGGTCATCAGCTGCGGCCGCATCTCCTCGATGAATTGCTGCGCCGACAGCGCGCGCTCGCGGCGCGGCTTGAGACGCATGAACAGGATGCCGGCGTTGCTGGCGCTGATCCCGCCGCGCGCGCCGACCGACGACATGAAGGCGTCGACGTTCGGGTTACGCCGGACGATGGCGTTCAGCTCCTGCTGGTGCGCGGCGAGGGCGTCGAAGCCGATCCCCTCGGCCGCCTCGGTGAAGGCGAAGACCTGGCCGGTGTCCTCGCTCGGCAGGAAGCCGGTCGGCACGACGAGGACGAGCGCCACCGTGGCAGCCAGGACTGCGAGCGATCCCCACAGGGTGATCCATCGATGCCGGATCCACCAGCGCAGCGTCCTCCCGTAGAACGCCACCGAGCGGTCGAAGACCCGCTCGGTGGCGCGGTAGAAGGCGCCGTGCGCCACGGCACGCGCGTCGTGACGCAGGAAACGGCTGCAGAGCATCGGGGTCAGGGTCAGCGACACGAATCCCGACACCAGGATGGCGGTGCCGATGGTGACCGCGAACTCGTGGAACAGCCGCCCGACCAGCCCGCCCATGAACAGCACCGGGATGAACACCGCGGCGAGCGACAGGGTCATCGACACGATGGTGAAGCCGATCTCCTTCGACCCGTCGAGCGCGGCCTGGAAGGCGGGCACGCCGCGTTCCATGTGCCGCACGATGTTCTCGAGCATGACGATGGCGTCGTCGACGACGAACCCGACCGAGAGGGTCAGCGCCATGAGCGACAGGTTGTCGAGGCTGTAGCCGAGCAGGTGCATCACGGCGAACGTGCCGACGATCGACATCGGCAGCGCCAGGCTCGGGATGACCGTGGCCGAGACGTTCCTGAGGAACAGGAAGATGACCAGCACCACCAGCGCCAGGGTCAGGAGGAGGGTGAATTTCACGTCGGCGACCGAGGCCTCGATCGACTCGGCGCGGTCGAACAGGACCTCGAGGGTGACCGAGGCCGGCAGGTCCTTGCGGAAGATCGGCAGCAGCGACTGCACCCCCTGCGACACCTCGACGGTGTTGGTCCCCGGCTGCCGCTGGATCGCCAGGATGATGGCGCGCTGCTGTCCGTCGGGGTGGACGAACCAGGCGGCGGTCTTGTCGTTCTCGACGCTGTCGATGATCCGTCCGAGCTCCCCGAGCCGCACCGGCGAGCCGTTGCGGTAGGCGACGATGAGCGGCCCGTAGGCGGCGGCGTTCATCAACTGGCCGTTGGCCTGCACTGTGAACGCCTTGTGCGCGCCGAACAGCGTCCCGGTCGGCAGGTTGACGTTGCCGGCCTGGATGGCGCGGCTCACCTCGTCGATGCCGACGCCGCGCGACGCGAGGGCGCGCGGGTCGACCTGCGCCCGCACCGCGTACTTCTGCGCGCCGAACACGTTCACCTGGGCCACGCCGCTGATGGTCGAAATGCGCTGCGCGATCTGGGTCTCGCCGTATTCGTCCAGGGTGTACAGCGGCAGCGTCGGCGAGGTCAGCGCCAGGTAGAGGATCGGCTGGTCGGCCGGGTTGACCTTGGTGTACGACGGCGGCGTCGGCATATCGGGCGGCAGCTGCCCCGAGACGCGCGCGATCGCCGACTGCACGTCCTGCGCGGCGGCGTCGAGCGGACGGCCCAGGTTGAACTGCAGGGTGATCTGGGTCGAGCCGAGCGCGCTCGTCGAGGTCATGTTGTCGAGCCCGGCGATGGTGGTGAACTGCCGCTCGAGCGGGGTCGCGACCGCCGAGGCCATGGTCTCGGGGTTGGCGCCCGGGAGCGACGCGGTCACCTGGATGGTGGGGAAATCGACGTTCGGCAGGTCGCTCACCGGCAGGCGGTCGTACGCCATCACCCCGAACATCAGGATGCCGAGCATGACGAGGGTGGTCATGACCGGCCGGCGGATCCAGAGTTCCGAAACGTTCACGGTTTCACCGCGACCTTCGTCCCTTCCACGAGGCGCAGCTGCCCGTCGGTGACCACCCGGTCGCCGGCGGCGACGCCCTTCTCGATGACCGTGCTCGCGTCCAGGAGCGGACCGGTGACGACGGCGCGCGCCGCGACCGTGTCGTCGGCGCCGACGACGAACACGAAGGCCCCCTGCTGCCCGGTCTGCACGGCGCGCGTCGGCACGAGGACGGCGCCGCGCCGGGTCTCCATCCGCAGCCCGACCTCGACGAACTCCCCGGGCCAGAGGCCGCGGTCGACGTTCGGGAAGGTCGCCTTGAGCCGGAGCGTCCCGGTGGCGCGGTCGACGGCGTTGTCGATGAAAGTCAGTTTTCCCGCGAGCGGGTCGCCGGTCGCGCCGGACGACCGGGCGAGAACCGCGAGCGATTCCTGCGCCTGGCCGGCGCGGATCGCGCCGAGGTTCTCCTCGGGCACCGAGAAGGCGACGTAGATCGGCCGCACCTGGTTGATGACCACGAGGGGGGTGTCGCCGTTCTCCTTGACCAGGTTGCCGGCGTGCACGTTCAGCTGCCCCGTGCGGCCTTCGATGGCCGAGCGGATCGAGCAGTAGTCGAGCGAGACCCGGGCGGTCTCGACCGCCGCCTCGTCGGCGCTCACCGAGGCGGCGAGGCTGGCCGCGTTCGTCCGGATCCGGTCGTACTCCTCCTGGGTGACGTACTCCTTCTTGACCAGGTCGCCGTAACGTTCGAGGTCGCGTTCGGCCGTCTCGGACTGGACGCGGTCGCGCGCGAGCGCGGCCTGCGCGCTCTTGAGCGCCGACTGGTAGGGGCGCGCGTCGAGGCTGAACAGAAGGTCCCCCGGTCGCACGTCCTCCCCCTCGCGGAAGTGGACCTTCTCGAGCACGCCCCCCACCTGGGCGCGCACCTCGACCGTCGAGTAGGCCTCGACCGTCCCGATGATCTTGAGGTCCACCGGCACATCGCGGGTCTCGGCGACCGCGATGGTGACCGGCACCGCCGCCGGGCCGGCGGCGATGCTGCCGGCGCGCGAACAGCCGGCGATCGCGGAAAGACCGGCGGCGATCGCGAGCAGGGCGGCCAGGGCTCGGACGAATCCGGAAGTCATCGGGTCGGCTCCTCGGGAGTCGGGACGGGAGGGTCGGGCGCGGCGCTGCCGGGAGCGGCGCCGGCGGGCGCGGCGGCGGGCGGACCGAGCGTGCCGGTGGCGTGCGCCAGCCGGGCGAGCGTGACGAACCAGGAGGTGCGCGCCTGGGTGTCGAGCGCACGGGCGCGATCGAGCGCCCCCTGCGCGGTCAGCAGATCGAGGATGCTCCCGACACCCGCCTTGTAGCGGGCCGACGACACCTCGTGCGCCTGCCGCGCGCTCTCGAGAAGATCGCGCGTGGTCAACACTTGTTGCGCCGCGGTCTGGTGATCGTAGTACGAAGTCCAGACCTCGAGCGTGACCCGCTGGTTGAGACTGTCGAGCGTCGCCTGCGCTACGTCCTGGTCGGCTTTCGCCTTGTGCACGTTGTAGTCGTAGGTGAGGCCGTTCCAGATCGGAATGGTGAGCAGCGCCGAGGCCGAGTAGGTGTCCTGTCCCGACGTCACCTGGTTGTAGTAGATGCGCCCGGTGTTGGTGCTGAAGTTGAGCGTCGGGCGGAAAACCGACTTCCGCGCCCGCAGATCGGCGGCCGCCTGCTCGACCCGCGCGCGCGCCGCCGCGAGGTCGGGACGGCGTGCCTGCGCCTCGGCGATCGCCCGGGCGACCTCGACCGCGGCCTCGTCCTCGGGCACCTCGGCGATCGGCAGGGTCACGTCGAACGGCGTGTCGGCCGGGAGCCCGACCGTGGTCGCGAGGCTGCCGTGAATCGTATGAATCTGCCCCTGCACGGTCTGGAGTCCCAGTTGCGCCTGCGAGAGATCGGTCTTCGCCTGCAGGACGTCGGCGACGGTCGACACGCCCGAGGCGCGCCGCCGCTCCGCCGCGTCGAGGTTGGTGGTCGCCTCCTCGACCGCGACCTTCTCGGCCGCTTCGAGCGCGCGGGCGTCGAGATAGCCGTAGTAGGCCTCCTGCACCGCGAGGACCACGTCCTGGATGACGGCGTTGTGGCTCCAGTCGGCGGCGATCAGCGCCTGGCGCGCCGACTCGACCTCGTTGCGCCGCCCGCCGAAATCGAGCAGGAGCCAGTTGATCTGGAAGAACGGGTCGTACGACGTGTTGAGGTAGGTGAACTGCCCGCCGACCGCCGAAGCCTTGGTGCGGGAGACGTTCACCTGACCGACGATGGTCGGGTAGTAGGCGCCCTTTTCCGCGCCCAGCGAGGCCGCCGCCGACCGCGCCCGCGCCCAGGCGATCCGGGTCTCCGGCGCGTTGCGGAGCGCGAGGTCCACGAGATCGGTGAGCGTCCAGTGCGCCGCTTCGGCGAGGAGATCGGCGGGAATGCCCGTGGTCGTCCCGCCGGCACCGGGTGCGGCACCGGCCGGCGGGGTCGGGGGCGGCGGCGCGGCGTACTCCGCCGGGGGCGTCCAGGGCGTCGACGGGGCGGTCGAGGTGCCGGGCCCGGTGCGGCGCGCCGACATCTCGTGCGCGCAGGCGGAGGTGAGGAGCAGCGCGACCAGCGCCGCCCGGCGGGGCCCGGCGGCGACTCTCATCGTCCCCGCCCGCCGGCGACGCAGGCGCGCAGACCGGCCGCCGAAAAGCGCGCGATGTGATCGATCATCCCGCGCAGCTCGAAGTCCTCGCGTCCGGTGGCGCCGGTGACGTGCGGTGCCTGGCGCATGCGCACGACATGGACGAGCTGGGCGAGCAGCGACTCGATGCAGCGCCGACCGGCGCGCCCCGAGACGTCGATGCCGATCGAGGCGATCGCCCGCACCAGACCCTCGCGCACCGGCCGGACCAGTTCGCGGCGCAGGGCGTTCGGAGGCAGGCGCGGGTCGAGAAGCTCGCGCGAGAACAGCTGCATCAGCCGCCGCCCGCCGGCACTCTCGTCCAGGTGCGGCTCGAGGAAGGCGGTGGTGAAAACCCGCAGAAAGGCTTCCAGGTCGGCGTCGGCGCCGAGCCGATCGAGCGCGCTCTGCAGATCGCGATCGCGGCGCGCGCGCAGGGCGCCGAGCAGCCGCTCGAACATGCGGCGGTAGAGCCC
>DATKFL010000283.1:0-5832 GCA_035511355.1 Dongiaceae bacterium | reverse complement strand
ATGTAACCTTAGAGTAGCAAGACTTTCGCGGGGTTTAGCGGGAATTTCGAAATCCGCGGGGGTCCGGGGGGAGGGGGGGGCGGGGCCGGCCCGTCGCCCCCCCAGGAGGGGGGCCGTCCCTACCGCCCGGCGCCGAGGCTGCGCGACGCGCCGCCGACCGGGCGGAGACGACCACGGCCGGATCGCGGCGTCGTTCCGAAGACGCCCCGCGCCGGAAGCCCTGCGCGGTAGCGCGCCGGCGAAACTCCCGACCAGCGGGCGAAGGCCTTCGAGAAGGACGCGGTGTCGGCGAAGCCGACGCTCCGCGCCACCGACTCGACCTTGAGCTGCCGGTTGGAGAGGAGCGCCTGCGCCGTCTCCACCCGCACCCGATCGCGCACCTTCTTGAACGTGGTTCCCTCGTCCTGCAGGCGGCGCTTCAGGGTGCGCTCGCCCATGAACAATCGCCGCGCGACGATGTCGCGGTCCGGGCGGATGCCGTCCACGAGCAGCAGGCGGATGACGTCGGCGGCGCGGTCCTCCGCGCGATCGGAGGTCACCCGGGCCAGCAACGCCGCCGAGGAGGTCTTGATCTGCGCCGCGATCGCCGGGTTCGAGCCGGCCGGCGTCC
This sequence comes from Dongiaceae bacterium, assembly GCA_035511355.1. Classification (GTDB taxonomy): domain Bacteria; phylum Acidobacteriota; class Polarisedimenticolia; order Gp22-AA2; family Gp22-AA2; genus DATKFL01. Next base: position 5,222 of record DATKFL010000283.1, on the reverse strand, counting down.
GCTTGAGCGCCGCGCTCGCGAAGCGCAGGACGCTCCGCTTGAAACCGAATCGCACCGGACACCCGTAGGCCCGCTCCGCCTCCGCCCGATCGCCGATCATCGGGTGGGCGACGTCGACGCCGACCGGCTGGGTTCCCGGGACCGCCTGCCGAATGCCTTCGAGGATCGCGCCGATCGCGTAGTCGACGGCGTGATGGCTCTCCCGGAGGTCGGGATCCCCGAGGTCGATCGTCAGGCTGGCTTCGCCCCCGGCGATCGCGACGGTAAGCCGCTGCGAGTCGAGCGTGACCCGCGCGAAGCGCGCCAGGAGATCGAACCCTTCGCTCAGCCGCCGTGCCGAGAACAGGAGGTAGAAGAGCGGCCCGCGCGGATGGACCCGCCTGCCGGCGTGCAGTCCGACGAACGGGTCGCGGAGCTGCTTCTCGGCGAGCCGGAAGAGGTTGAGGATCTTCGCACTCGGCACCCGCGCGTCGGGGTCGGCGAGGAGCTCGGCGCCGAGCCCCGCACCGGTGAGGAGCCGCCGCCGGTCCGCGCCCAGAACGACCAGGGCGTCGAGCAGGTCGGTGGTGTTGATGCTGCTCGCGGTGCTTCCGGCCATGCGGTCCTCCGTGCCGCGAGTCTACCGGAACGCGGCCCCGGGCGGGGTCCCCCGCCGCCGGCGGGCCGCCGCGCCGATGCTGACAAGACAATGGCCCGAATGGACAAGGGCGCACCCCGGCGCCTCGGCTACCGTCGCTCATGGCTTTCGGAACCAGGAGGTGGCCCATGGCACACGCCGACCCGAAACGTGACTACCCCGCCGAGGACCCGCCCGTGCGGGAAGACCTCATCCTGTCGAACCAGGGCTTTGTCATGAAGATCGCCGCCGAGTACCGGCATTGCGGCCTGCCGTTCGAAGACCTGCTGAACGAAGGCAATGTCGGCCTGCTCGAAGCGGCGCAACGGTTCGATTCGCGGCGCGGGACCCGGTTCATCACCTACGCCATCTTCTGGATCCGCAAGTCGATCCTGAGCGCCCTGTCGCAGCACACCCATCTCGTGCGCGTCCCCACCCATCGCATCCAGCAGGCGACCTCGATCACGAAGATGGGGCAGGCGCTGTCGCGCGACCTCGGACGCACGGCGGACCGTGAGGAGGTCTCCCGGGCGATGTCGCTCACGGTCGAGAAAATGGAGCAGATCCTCCAGGCCCGGATGAAGGCGCTGCCGCTCGACACCAAGGTCGGCCAGGACAGGAACGCGACCATCCTCGACCTGATGGTCGACGATCGGGCCGTCAGCGCCGAGGCCGGGATGATCCAGGTCGAGCACGAGCGGTTGCTCCGGAGCGCGCTCCGCCGGCTGACCGCCCAGCAGAGGATGATCATCGTCCGCCGGTTCGGCCTTTCGGGGAGCCGCGAGCACACCCTCGCGGAGGTCGGCGCCCGGCTCGGCCTGTCGCGCGAGCGCGTCCGGCAGATCGAGAGCCTGGCGACGAAGCGGCTGCGGAAGGCGATCGTGAACGGAAAGCGCCGTCGGTCGCCTGCCCGCGGCGCCGCGACCCGGTCGGGAGTTGCCGGCGGCGCCTAGCCGCGCGGCTCGATCGACGCTTTCTTGATGAAGTCGAGCTTCGGGAAGGACTTCGTCAGGTAGGCGTTCCCCTCCTTCTGGATCCGGTTCTGATCCGGGCCGTGCCCCTTGGGCGCCCCCTCGCCGTACCCGCTGAACAGCTTGTTCACCACCTCCATCCCCTCGACCACCTGCCCGAACGGCGCGAATCCCTGCCCGTCGAGGCTCGAGTTCTTGTCGGCGAAGTTGATGAACACCTGCGTGGTCCGGGTGTTCGGCCCGCCGGTGGCGAAGGTCACGTAGCCGCGCTTGTTGCTCTGCAGCACCGGGTCGTCCGGGATCTTCGCCTCGCGCCAGACGCCGTTCAGCGCCGGGTCGCCGGAGATGCCGAACTGGACCATGAAGCCGTAGACGACGCGGAAGAAGCGGCAGTCGTCGAAGAATCCGTTGGCGACCAGGTTGTAGAAGCGGTCGGCCCCGTGCGGCGCCCAGGCGCGTGTGACTTCGATCACGAAGTCGCCCTTCGACGTCGTGAACCGCGCCCGGTAGCTGTCCGGCGCCGTCACGTTCAGCGCCGCCGGATCGGCGAGCTTCGGGTTGGCGGCGACGGGCGCGGCCTGCACGCCCGGCATCGCGGCCAGGAAGAGCACCGCGGCGAATCCGATCGATCGGAACGTGTGCATGCTGCATCTCCGCAGAAGGGCGGCGCGGAAGGTGAGCGCCGCAATCACGGCAGAGCCTACCTCCTCGCGCGGGCGATTTTTACTGCGCGTTGACAACGGAGACATTTTTTTACGAACGCCTGTAGGACTGTTACACCTCCTCGCCGTAGATAACGCCGCGACAGAACTACGACTCGGAACGCTGGGCGGGCAGCGATCCATACACGCTTCATTTCTGGACGCGGTCCGTGCGCCTACGCACACAGAGTCGATGGTCGTGTCCGCGCGACGTCACGCCGCGACGGACGAGACGCGCCGCGGCGCTCATGGCCGCGCTCTGCGCCGCCATGCTGGGCCTGCTGACGCCGGCCTGCTCGGCCCCGAAGCGGCCGTCGATCGTGCTGATCACCATCGACACCCTGCGCGCCGACCACCTCGGTTGCTACGGGTACCAGCGCGACGTCTCGCCGCACATCGACGCCTTCGCGCGCCAGTCGACGCTGTTCGAGCAGGCGCGCACCACCCTTCCCCGCACGACCCAGGCGGTCTCCTCGATCCTGACCGGGAGACTGCCGAAGTCGCACGGCGCCCGCGGCATCTTCGCGCACCTTTCCGAGGGCAACACGACCATCGCCGAGGCCCTGAAGAGCGCGGGCTTCGACACCGCGGCCTTCGTCTCGAACACCTTCCTGCACCCGCGCCAGGGCTTCTCGCAGGGGTTCGACGTCTACGACAACCCCGAGGAACGCTGGTCCGGCGACTCGGCCAACTCGGTCACCGGCTCCGCCGCGCACTGGCTCGACGAGCGGAAAAGCGACAAGCCGTTCTTCCTCTGGGTGCACTACGTCGACCCGCACTGGCTGTACGCGCCGCCGCGCCCCTGGGACCAGTCGTTCGGCCCCGGGTTCGACGGCCTCCTCGCGGTCTACAACGAGCTCAACGGCGGCAAGGTGACCCAGGGACAGATCATCTTCGGCAACGTCATCGACCCGTCCCAGGAGAGCCGCTACATGGCGCTCTACGACGGCGAGATCGGTTACACCGACGCCGCGATCGGGGCGCTGCTCGGTCGGCTCGACGCCGTCGACGGCCCGGTCATCACCGTCCTGGCCGCCGATCACGGCGAAGGTCTCGGGGAGCACGGCTATCACTACGGCCACGGGGAGTACCTGTACGAGGACGGGCTGCACATCCCGCTCATCGTCCGCTACCCGGGCGTGGTGGCGGCCGGGGCGCGCGAACGTGGCGCGGTGCTCAACATCGACATCGCGCCGACGATCCTGGCGCTCGCCGACCTGCCCGCGTTGGAACGGGTCGAGGGACGGCCGGTCCTGACGCTCGGCGGCCGCGGGTCCCTCGCACGCGTGTCGCCGGGTCGCACGATCACCTGGGCCGAGAGCGACTATCAGCTGATTCACCCGGAGAACGAGCGCTACTACATCCCCGGTCCGCAGGGCCGGTGGACCTCGACCAGCGACGGGCGCTACAAGCTCATCCACATTCCGCGCCCCGGCGGGGAGATTCTCGAGCTCTACGATCTCGAAGCCGACCCCGGCGAGAAGGTCAATCGCGCCGCCGACCCGGCACTCGCCGAAGTCCGCGCGCGGCTGATGCGCGATCTCCTGGCATTCGCCGACTACGGGCCCTCGGCCGGCACGCCGGAGAGTACCGCCCTGCCGGGAGACGAGAACAGCACGGAGGAGCGCCGCGGAGCGTTCGAACGCGACCCCAACGACCCGACACGCGAGCTGTCACAGGACGAGATCGAACGTCTCCGCGGGCTCGGTTACATCAACTGAGCCGGACCGACAGGCTCAGCAGATGTCTTCGCAGGTGGTCGAGCAATGCGCCGCGCATTCAGCGGCGGTGCGGTACGACTTCGACCCGCAGTACCAGCGGCAGCCGCCGAAATCGTCCGGCGTCGAATCGGGCGTCGACAGGGTCGTCGGGGCGGCGGCCGTGGGCGCCGTCGCGATCCCGCCCATCGCAAACATCAGAACGCAAAGCAGGGGCAGCACGGTGAGAATTCGCTTGGTCATGATGACCCTCCTTGGCGAGCACCTTAAGGCGAGTCCGCGCGCCCGGTCAAGAAGGGGGGCCCGGTTTCCCGGCGCCCAGGCCGGCCGGCTCAGGGGGCGAGGTGGACGTCGAACGTGATGCGCACTTCGTCCTTGGCCCTGATCCCGGGCTTCCCCGGCGGCTCGATACCGAAGTCGGTCTGCTTCACGATCGCTTCCCCGGTGTAGCGGCCGTCTTTCAGCGTCACGTGCACCGTTGCCGGCTTCGTCTGGCCGTGCAGCGTCAGGCTGCCGTGCAAGGTCCATTTCCCCTCACCCTCGGAATCGGCCGAGGTGGACTTGAACACGATCTCCTTGAATCGTTCGCTGTCGAGCACCGAGGGGCCCAGCATGGTGCTCTGCACTTCCGCGCGCGCCTTGTCGGACTCCTCCGTGTCGATCACCTTCAGGGCGCGCGCGTTCACGTGCACTTCGACGGAGGGATGCGCGCCCGTGTCCGCGCTGCCGCTGTCGATGACGCCGCGGATTTCGTGCTCGTGTCCGAGCGCCGACAGCATTCCGGTTTTCCCGACGTGAATCGTCAGGGTCGATTGCTTCGTGTCGATGGCGCGCTCCTGGGCGGAAAGGCTCGTCGCGAGGAAGCTCGCCGAGAACAGGAGGCTCATGATCGGCAGGCGGATGGGATTCATTCAGGAAGCCGGATCCTTCTGTCGGGTGGCGGTCACGCCATGGACGATGGCGATCCCGACCAGGCAGAGAACTCCGACACCGATCCACTGCTGCGGCACGTGGAGCAGGTGGGCCCCGATCGCCAGACCGGCGATCAGCACGGCATATCCGACGAGATAGATTACGAAGGACATGCAATAGGTTTAACACGCTCCGGCCTCCGCGACAATCGAGGCGATCTCTGAATCGCCCATCGGGAACATCCTGACCCTCGGCGTTCGGTGGACGACGACGTCGTCAGGATCAGACTGACCCCGAAATCGGG
>DATKFL010000282.1:0-2498 GCA_035511355.1 Dongiaceae bacterium | reverse complement strand
ATCCGGTCCTGGCCGGCGTCGTCAACCTGGTCCTGGTCCTGGTCGGCTGGCGTGCCCTGACCGCCCTGCCGGTGCAGCAGTACCCGCAGATCGAATCGTCGTCGGTCGTGATCACGACGGTCTACTACGGCGCCAGCGCCGAGACCGTGCGCGGCTTCCTGACCACCCCGATCGAGCGCGCCGTCTCGGCGATCGGCGGCGTCGACTACGTCGAGTCGTCGAGCCGCGCCGGGGTCAGCACGGTGACCGTGCACCTCAAGCTCAACCACGACAGCACCGCCGCGCTCGCCGAGGTCACCGCGCGCCTCCAGCAGGTGCGATCCGAGGTGCCGGCCGAGGCGGAGCCGCCGGTGGTCGAAGTGCAGCGCGCCGACCGGCCGTACGCCACCTTCTACCTGTCGTTCAATTCGCGCGAGCGCAGCGTCCCGGCGATCACCGACTACCTGCTGCGCACCGTGCAACCGCGTCTCGCCACCATCGAGGGAGTGCAGCGGGTCACCAACCAGGAGGGCGGGCGCCAGGTCGCCATGCGCATCTGGATCGACCCCGATCGCCTCGCGGCGGTGAACCTGGCGCCCGGCGACGTCCAGGCCGCCCTGCAGCGGAACAACTACCTGGCGGCGGTCGGCCAGACCAAGGGAGCGCAGGTGCAGGTCAACCTGCTCGCCAACACCGATCTCCGCTCGGTCGACGAGTTCGAGAACCTCATCGTCGCCGACCGCAACGGCGCGATCGTGCGCCTCCGCGACGTGGCGCGGGTCGAGCTCGGGGCCGAGGAGGCCGACCTGGTCGCCAAGTACAACGAGTCGGAAGGGGTCTACCTCGGCGTCTGGCCGCTGGTCGGGGCCAACGAGATCGAGGTCGCAAAGCGCCTGCGCGCCGAGATGGAGGCCCTCCGCCCCAGCCTGCCGAAGGACATCGAGATGCGCCTGGTCTGGGACGGGACGATGTTCATGCGCGAGGCGCTCTCGGAGATCAGCAAGACCCTCATCGAGACGATGCTGATCGTCGGCCTGGCGGTCTTCCTGTTCCTCGGCTCGATCCGCACCGCGCTGGTGCCGCTGGTCGCGATGCCGGTGTCGCTCGTCGGCGCGGCGATCGTCATGCTCGGATTCGGGTTCAGCCTGAACCTCCTGACCATCCTCGCCATCGTGCTGTCGGTCGGCCTGGTGGTCGACGACGCCATCGTCGTGGTCGAGAACGTCGAGCGGCACGTGCGCGAAGGGCGATCGCGCACCCAGGCGGCGATCATCGGGGCGCGCGAGCTGGTCGGCCCGATCATCGCCATGACCATCACCCTGGCCGCGGTCTACACCCCGATCGGGTTCCAGGGCGGCCTGACCGGATCGCTGTTTCTCGAGTTCGCCATCACCCTCGCCGCCGCCGTCGTGGTCTCGGGTCTCGTGGCGGTGACGCTCTCGCCGATGATGAGCGCGCATCTGGTGCACGAGCACGGGCAGGAGGGGCGCCTCACCCGACTGGTCAATCGCGCCTTCGACGCCGTGAAGCGCGCCTACGCCCGGATGCTCGACGCCGCGCTCGCGATGCGCTGGGCGATCGTGGCGGCGTCGCTCCTGGTGATGGCCGCCGCCTGGCCGCTCTACACCTTCTCGCGCAAGGAGCTGGCGCCGGTCGAGGACCAGAGCCACATCAGCCTCTTCTTCCAGGCGTCGCCCGACGCGTCCCTCGCGGCGGTGAACGCGCAGTCGAAGGAGGTGGTGCGGGTCATCCGCTCCTTCCCCGAGAACGAGTTCATGTGGTCGCTGACCTCGTCCTGGGGCGGCTTCGGCGGATTCGTCGCGAAGGACTGGAAGACGCGCTCCCGTTCCACGGCGGAGATGTACGGCGAGGTCTTCGCCAAGGTCTCGCAGGTGCCGGGGCTCCGGGTCTTCCCGCGGCTCGACCCGCCGCTGCCGACCCCGGGCCAGTACGACGTCGAGCTGGTGCTGCAGAGCGACGCGCCGCCCGATCAGCTGATGGAGACGGTCGGCGGCGTCGTCGGCGCCGGCTGGCAGAGCGGCAAGTTCCTGTACGTCGACACCGATCTCAAGATCGATCTCCCCGAGGCGCGCGTGGTCATCGACCGCGACCAGGTCGCCGACCTCGGGCTCGACCTCGCCGGCGTCGGCCGCGAGCTGGGGACGCTCCTCGGCGGCGGCTACGTCAACCGGTTCAACTTCTTCGATCGCTCCTACAAGGTCATCCCGCAGATCGGCGAGGAGGGCCGGGCGACCGTCGGCCCGCTCCTCGACCTCAAGATCAAGACGCCCGGCGGGCAGCTGGTCCCGGTCTCCACGTTCACCCGTATCGAGTCGAGCACGGCGCCCCGGGTGCTCACCCGCTTCGCGCAGCGCAATTCGGTGCGCGTCTTCGGCGGCGTGCGGCCGGGCATCACCAAAGAAGAAGGGCTCCGGGTCCTCGAGGCCGCGGCGGCAGGCGCCAGCGGACCGCCCGTCTCTCTCGACTACGCCGGCGAGTCGCGGCAGATCCGCCGCGAG
>DATKFL010000281.1:0-2310 GCA_035511355.1 Dongiaceae bacterium | reverse complement strand
GATCGGCCGGCAGGCCGCCGAGGCGCCCGCGACCGCGCCGGCCGCGGCGCCGCGCGGCGCCGCGCGCCGGTCGGGGGCGGGGCCCACGCCGCCGCGCTGATCCCCTGCCCGGCTGAGCAGTCGCGACGGCGCGGGGCCCGTCCCCTTCCGCCTCAGCGATCGCCCGCGATGACGAAGGCGATGTCCTGCCCGGTCAGGAGGAAATCGGTTTTGCCGTCGCCGTTGACGTCCCCGAGCGGCAGGGCGTCGAAGCCCAGCTCGCGCCCGGCGACCGTGCCGGTGATCGTCCGCAGCGTCTTGCCGGTCTTGCCGGAGAACAGGTAGACCCGGCCGCCGTCCGCCGCGCCGTAGCTGCTGGTGTAGGCGCTGATGATGTAGTCGGCCGCGCCGTCACCGTCGAGGTCGCGCACCGGGCGTCCCGCGCCCAGCCCGTCGCCCGCGCTCTCGGCGCTGAACACCCGGAGCTTCTCCTCGCTCGCCCCCGAGAAGACGTAGCCGCGACCCGAGCCGGCGCCGAGCCGGTTGTCGCAGTAGTCGGCGATGTAGATGTCGGGCACGTGATCGCCGTTGACGTCGTCGGAGGCGTGCACGTAGAAGTCGCCGAAGTCGCACGCGGTGCTCGACGGCTTGAAGGTGCGCGCCACCGAGCCGTCGCGACCGCGCAGCAGGAACGCCTTGCCGCTGTTGCGGTGCCCGTTCACCTCCCCCGACGCCCCCACGGTGATCTCGGCGAGGCCGTCGCCGTCGAGGTCCCCGACGCCGCCGACCGCGGTCCCGAGCGAGGCGTTCTCCGCCTCGCCGTCGCGGGTCCAGATCGTGGACCCGTCGCGGCCGGAGATCGCATACACCCTCCCGGCGAAGCCGGCGGTCTGCGAGACCAGGGGCGCGCCGACCGCGATGTCGGGCCAGCCGTCGCCGTTGACGTCGCCCGCGGCGTTGACGTCCCAGCCGAACAGGCTCTGCGACGTCCCCGCCAGGTCGTACAGCACCGAGTGATCGGCGCCGGAGAGCACCAGCACCCGGCCGTTCTGCGGCACTGCGAACCGTCCCGGACCGCCGACCGCGTAGTCCGGCACGCCGTCCCGGTTGACGTCGCCGACCCCCGCGACGCTGAAGCCGATCCGGTTGTTGGGAAGCCCGGTGACGGTGTGCAGCAGCGCGCCGTCGCGTCCCGAGAAGACGTAGGCGCGACCCGCGAGCGGCCCGCCGGCGGTGTTGCGCCAGGCGCCGATGATGAACTCCGAAACCCCGTCGCCGTTCAGGTCGCCGATGGCCGAGGCCATGTAGCCGAAGAAATCCCCCGGCGCTTCGGCCTGCACCGAGTAGAGCGACTGCACGCCCGGCTCGACGAACTGCGCCCGGGCGGGCGACGCCGCGGCGTTCCCCGCGGCGACGGTCAGGACGACGAGGGCGGCGCGATGCGCGGCCCGAGTGAAAGGACGATTCATGAGGCTCCTCCTTGCCGAGACAGCGGGTGACTCGTGCTTCCCCCGTACCGATGGTGACGACCCACCATGACGGCGAGATCGACGGAGGAGCAACCTGCCCGGGAGGAGTCGACGGGATCGCGGGACGAAGGCGACGAAACGCGGGACGGCGGGAGGCGCTACGCGTCGATGGTGACGTGCCCCGGCTGCGCCTTCACCCGATCGATCCAGGCGCGCGTCGCCGGATAGTTCGCGAGGTCGAACCCCCCCTCGTGCGCGACGTGGGTGTAGGCGAAGAGCGAGATGTCGGCGATCGAGTAGCGTCCGCCGACGAAGAACGGCTGCGTGGCGAGATGCCGCTCCATCGCGTCGAGCGCCTTGTAGCCGCCCTTCTGCTTCTCGGCGAGCGCGGCGCGGTCGTAGGCGCCGTCCTTGTAATGCAGCCAGAAACGCGCCACCGCGATGAACGGCTCATGGTCGTACTGCTCGAAGAACTGCCACTGCAGGACCTGGGCGCGGTCGTAGCGATCCTCGGGGACGTAGGCGGTCCCGTCGGCGAAGTACCAGAGGATGGCGTTCGACTCGCCGATCGGGCGGCCGTCGTCGAGGACGATCGTCGGCACCCGCATCGAGGGGTTCAGCCCGCCCAGGAGCTGCGGCCGGTTCGTCCGGTCGTGCACCGAGAGCGACCGCCGCTCGTACGGCTTGCCGAGGTGGGCGAGAAGCAACCGCACCTTGTAGCAGTTCCCCGAAGGCGCGCTGTTGTACAGCAACATCGTCTCATCCCTCCTCGTCCGTGGGTGCGTGATACATAATGAAGCACGATGCGCGCTCCCGTCACAACCCCGGATTGCGATGTTTTGGTCGTGGGCGGTGGTCCCGC
>DATKFL010000280.1:0-2620 GCA_035511355.1 Dongiaceae bacterium | reverse complement strand
ATCGACCCCGCTCCGCACGCTCGGACCGGCAAGCGCACGCCGGACCAGGAGGCCCTGAGGCTGGCCCGGCCCCCGAGGAGGTCGCGCGGCGGATATCGCGGATCGTTCCGCCGCGGGCTCGACCTCCTCGAGGGCCTCGTTCCCTCGAGGAAATCGCTCTCCGTCGCCTGCGATGGCCGACCGCAGTTCGTCGAAGCGCACGCGACGCACCCGGCACGGAAGACCATCCGGCTGGAGCTCTACCCGAACCCCCGGCGCGGCCCGAAGGGGTCGCCGCGGACGCGCGAAGCCCTGGAGCGTGACCGGGCGATGGTCCCGGTCGACCAGCTGCATGCGCTCCTCCGTCACAGCCGCGCCGACCACAAGCGCGAGACCATCGCGTTCGGAAGGCGGCTCAACGCCGTCATGGAGCGGCTGTTCGTCGCGGTCGTGTGGAAGAACTTCATCAAGGGCCGGTCCGAGCGACGGCCCGACCCGGTCACGCCGGCGATGCGGCTCGGACTGGCGCCCGCGCCCTGGACCTGGAGGCAGGCGCTGTCACGCCGGCTGTTCCGGAAGCGCCTCCGGCTTCCCCCGGTCTGGCGCGACCTCTATCAGAGAAGCTGGACGACGCCGGTGCTCCCGAACAACCTGCGCCACGACCTCCGGCACGCCGCCTGATACGGCCACCTGAAGAACAAAATCAGTACCAGAATGACCACCGGCGCTTCATCGCGACGAGGGACGCAGCTACTGGTCATCGCGCGAATCTCCCGCGACCTCCAAGCTGCGCACCACCATGGTCGGGAACCTCGGTCAGGCGGCCTTGCGCGACGATTGAAACCTCGACCAACTTGGCCGCCCGCACGAAAAGAAACGACGGATCGGCGAGACCCCACTCGACGTAGGGCACGCTCAGATGCGCCTCGGCGCGCGCCACCCCGGCCTCGATTCGGACGCTCGCGGGCAGGGTCACCGGGTGATTGGCGCCGTGCAGGGTCATGACGCCATGCAGCTTCAGGTCGCCCGGGGTCGAGGCCGGCAGCGTCCCTTCGACCCGCTCGACCTTGAAGACGATCTTCGGGAAGCGTCCGCTCTCGAGAATGTCGCGGTGCATCGTCTTGTCGCGGCGGCCGTTGCCGGTTTCGGCGCTCGTGGCGTCGACGGTGATCTCTCCCGAGGCGGCGCCGGTCGACGGGTTGAAACGGATCGTCCCGCCGGTCACCTTCATCGTGCCGTGCACCTCGTGAAACGTGGTGTCGAGCATGAAGGTCAGCGTGCAACCGGCGGGGTCGAGCGTGAGCAGCTTGTCGGCGGCGAACGCCGGGTCCGCGGCACCGATCGCCAGCGCGACGAAGGCGACGAGCGCGGCGGTGCAACGAACGATGCGCCCCGATCGCGCGATCGAATTCGGCACTCCTGCGCGCGTGGACCCTATGATCTCGCTCATGGTCGTCAGCTCCTCCCCGGCGTGGCGGCGCCGCGGCCTGCGGTCCCTTATATATAGATGATGCGAGGGTCGGATGACGAAATCGTCATCGGCCGACGGGCGAGAGGCCGCGGTCAGCGCGCCTTGCGGATCGGCGGCCGGATCCCCGGCACCCCTTCGGCCAGGATCAGGCTGAGCGTCGCTTCGTTGCGCGAGACGATGGCGTGCCGCCCGTCGGGAGAGATGCCGATCGATTCGATTCCCTGGTCGGGATCGAAGGGCAGGAGCGGGCGGCGGCTGGCGGTCGTGTCACGCACCGGGTCGAAGTCCTGCACGTAGACGCCGAGCGCTCCCGTCGCATCGTACGCGGTGAAGGCGAACTGCCGGCCACCGGGCAGCCAGCGAGGACGCGCGGTCCGGTTGCTCCCCGGCAGGGTGATCGTCGGACCGACCAGCGTCCCGTCCGCGACCCGGGCGAACCTCAGGATGCGCAGGTCGGACTGGGTTCGGAACGCGACGTAGCGCCCGTCGGGGGAGAGATCCGGGGTGCTCCAGTTCCCCGGGACCAGGCGTGTCGCCCCGCTCCCGTCGCGGCCGATCTTGAAGAGCCCCGGGTGCGCGGGATTCGAGGAGTTGTAAATGATCAGGCGCCCGTCGGGAGTGATGCCGGGGTTTTCGGCGTCGGCACCGTCCTGGGTCACCTGCCGCGCGTTGGTGCCGTCCACGCCGCTGGTCCAGATCTCGAAGTGACCGCCGCGGCTCGACGACCAGAGGATGCCGCTGCCGTCCGGAAGATACGCCGGGTCCCAGTCGTCCGCCGGGTCTTCCGTGATCCGCCGCACCGCACCGGTCCGGGTCGACAACCGCCAGAGGTCGAGGCTGCCGCTGCGGTTCGAGGAGAACATCACCCACTGGCCGTCCGGGGAATAGACCGGCTGGCGATCGACGCTTTCGCCGCGCGTGCGCCACCGGGACGAGGCGGCCGTGGCGTTGGCGTCGAGCGACACTTCCTGCAGGTTGGCGCGGCTCGAGGCGCCGCCGAAGACCAATTCCCCCTCGCCGAGGATGTCGAGCTCGAGCCCGAAATTCGCGGCCCACATGAGGGTGCGTGACGCGCCGGTCGCGAGGTCCTGCAGGATGACGCGCGCGGCGTCGGAGGTGCCGCCGCCGGTCGAGAAGCGCTCGTGCTGCGCGTAGACCAGGGCGCCTCCC
>DATKFL010000279.1:0-3304 GCA_035511355.1 Dongiaceae bacterium | reverse complement strand
AACAGCGCCGGCGTGAAGTGCAGCCCCGCGGTCGGCGCCGCCACCGCGCCGTCGCGCGTCGCGTACACCGTCTGGTAGCGCTCGCGATCGATCGGGTCGCGCGGGTCTCCCGGTTCGCGGTGGATGTACGGCGGGAGCGGCATCACGCCACGATCGGCGAGCACCGCCGCCGGGTCGGAACCGGGGAAGGCCAGCCGCGCGCGGCCCTCGCGCGGATCGTCGAGGAGCTCGGCGACGGCGCCGGCGCCGAGATCGAGCCGCGTGCCGCGCCGCAGCCCCTTGGAGGTCGAGAGCATCGCCATCCCCTCCGCGCCGGGGAGGAGCAGGATTTCGACCCTCCCGCCGGTAGGCTTCCGCGCGTGCAGGCGCGCCGGGAGGACCCGGGTGTCGTTGAGCACCAGCAGGTCGCCCGGCCGCAGGCGATCGGCGAGCGCGGCGAAGGGGGTCTCGTCGAGCGCGCCGGTCCGCCGGTCGAGCCACAGGAGGCGCGCCGCCTCGCGCCGCTCCGGCGGCGCCTGGGCGATCAACGCGGGCGGCAGGTCGTAGTCGAACTCGTCGAGATTCATGCTCCGTAGGGGATCGGGTCGACCGCCCCGGCGGCGGCGAACCCCTTGAGCCGCAGCCGGCACGACTCGCAGCGCCCGCACGCGACCGAGGTGCCGGTGTAGCACGACCAGGTCAGGTGGAACGGCGCCTCGAGCCTCAGGCCTTCGGCGACAATCGCCGCCTTGGTGTGATGCAGGACCGGCGTGACCACCCGCAGGTCGGTCTCGGGTCGCGTCCCGAGTTCGAGGAGCGCGTTGAAAGCGTCGTAGTAGGCCGCGCGGCAGTCGGGATAGCCGCTCGAGTCCTCCTCGACCGCGCCGATGGCGATGCGTCTGGCGCCGATGACCTCGGCCCACGACACCGCCAGCGCCAGCAGGTGGGTGTTGCGGAACGGGACGTAGGTGTCGGGCACCGTCGACCCGCTCCGGCGCGCGTCGACGGCGTCGCGGGTCGGATCGGTGAGCGCCGAACCGCCGATCGCCTGGAGATGATCGAGCCGGCTTTCGAGGGTGCGGGTGACCCCCCAGTGCGCGGCGATGGCGCGGAAGGCGGCGCGCTCCCGCGCCTCGGTGCGCTGCCCGTACGACAGGTGCAGGAGCGCCAGCTCGTGGGTCGCGCGCAGCATCGCGGCGACGACGCAGGAGTCCATCCCGCCCGAGAGCAGCACGACCGCGAGCGGCCGACCCGCGTCGCCCGCCATCAGACGCCCCGCATGCCGGGCGGCCAGATCACCTTGTGCAGTTGGATCTGCAGGCGCGCCGGGAGCCGGTCGGCGAGCATCCATTCCGCCAGCGGTCGCGGCTCGAGGATCCCGTGCACCGGCGACAGCAGGACGCCGCAGCGATCCGCGAGGGAGTGCCGGCGGATGATCGCCAGCGCCCAGTCGTAATCGGCGCGATCGGCGATGACGAACTTCACCTCGTCCGTCGGCCGGAGCCGCGCGAGGTTCTCCCACCGGTTCCGGTCGGCCATCCCGCTGCCCGGGCACTTGACGTCGAGCACCACCATGACGCGCGGATCGATCGGCGCCGTGTCGAGCCCGCCGCCGGTCTCGATCGCCACCTCGTGCCCCGCCTCCAGGAGCTCGCCCATCAGGTCATGCACTCCCGCCTGCACCAGCGGCTCGCCGCCGGTCACGAGGACGTACGGCGCGCCGAAGGCGCGCAACCGCTCGAGGATGGCGGCGACGGTCATCTCCGCGCCCTCCTCGAACGCGTAGGCGGTGTCGCACCAGACGCAACGCAGGTTGCACCAGGTCAGCCGCACGAACGCGCACGGCCGTCCGGCGTGCCGCGACTCTCCCTGGATGCTGTGGAAGATCTCGTTGACCGTGAGGACGGTCGCCCGGCGGTCGCGGCTCACGAACGCGCCCCGGCGCCGCGTGCCGATCGGCGCGCGCCGGCCGCGGGTCGCTTCCGCGGGGACGCCGCGGCGCCCGCCGCGAGACGCATCAACGTGCCGAGGTTCACGACGTCGTCCGCGAGCGTTTCGTCCTTGGGAGTCTCGAGGATGAGCGGCACCGCGACCAGGCGCGGGTCGCGCACGAGCGACGCGAACGCCTCGAGACCGAGATGACCCTTCCCGAGATGTTCGTGCCGGTCGACGCGGCAGCCGAGACCCTTCTTCGAATCGTTGACGTGCACCGCCACCAGCCGGCGGAAACCGATCGCCGCCTCGAACGCGCGGAAGGTCTCGGCGTAGGTCTCCGGGGTGCGCAGATCGTAGCCGGCGGCGAAGACGTGGCAGGTGTCGAGGCAAACGCCGAGCCGCGCGCCGCTCCCGGTGGCGGCGATGATCGCCGCGATCTGCTCGAAGGTGTGCCCGAGGATGGTCCCCTGGCCCGCGGTGGTCTCGAGGGCGATGGAGGCCTCGCGCCCGGGAACCCGCGCGTGCACGGCGTCGATCGCCTCGGCCATCCGGCGGATCCCCGCCGACTCCCCCGCCCCCATGTGCGCTCCCGGGTGGGTCACCAGCCACGGGATGCCGAGCGCGACGCAGCGGGCGAGCTCCTCCGCGCAGGCGTCGATCGACTTGCGCCAGAGCGCGTCGTCCGGCGACGCCAGGTTGATGAGATAGGAATCGTGCGCCACGACGTGGGTGATGCCGGCCCTGGCGACCGCTTCGCGGAAGCGCTCCGGCTCGCCCGGCTCGAACGGCCGCCCCGCCCACTGGTTGCTGCTCTTGGTGAACACCTGGAGCGCGGTGACGCCGACCGACGCGCCGCGCTCGACCGCGCGCTCCATGCCGCCGGCGATCGACATGTGCGCGCCGAGCGGGCGCCTGGGAATCGTCCATTTCAGGGGGCGGCGCGGGGCGGGAGGCATGGCGCGGTCAGCCTACCATCCGCGCTTTTCGAGGGTCAATCGACGGCGGCCCCTTCCCCGGCGGGCACGGTGTCGTCGGACACCGCTTCCCACGGGCGATCGAACGGCGGGGCGTGCCGCCGGCCCCGCCGCCGCGCGAGCACCGCGAGGCTCACGCCCCACGCGTCGCCGGGGGTATCGGCCAGCAACGGCCGCAGGATCGCCCGCGGGCCTTCCCCGACCGACCAGGGAAGGATCTCGAGCGGTCCCTCGGGTCGCAGTCGGGCGAGCACGAATCGCCGCAACCGGCCGGGGGCGGTCGCCGCCAGGAGCCCTGCCGGCGCCGCGCCGGGGAACAGCGTCTCGATCTGCCGGAGCGCCAGGTGCAACGCCAGGCGCACGCCGGCGGCGCGGGCGCCCTCGGCGAGCCGCTTGGGGTCGGGGCGCCAGCGCTC
>DATKFL010000278.1:0-33422 GCA_035511355.1 Dongiaceae bacterium | reverse complement strand
CTGACCCTTCTCGGCCGGGATCGACAGGCGCAGGAGGGCGCGCGTTCCGACCGGGATCGGTTCGGCGAGGCTGACCTGCGCGCCACCCGCCCCGAGATCGCGGGTGACCAACGGCAGCACGCGCGGATCGGGGCCCTCCCCCACGCGCAGGGTGCCCTTGACCGCCACCGGGATGCGGGGACCACCGCGCGATGCTGTGCGTTCTTTCATCGATCAGGCTCCGGCCGCACTCTAGGGGGGCCCCGCCCGCCTGTCAAGAAACAGCCGCTCCAGCGACCGGCCGCCAGCCCGGGTTGCGCCACGGCCGCCCGAACCATAACTTGCAGGCAAGTCCCGGTTTGCACCGGCAGTCGATGAGGCTGTCGGACGGGGAGGCGCGAGGCGTGGTGGGCGACACCTACTTCACATGGAGCGACCTGCCGGCATGGGCCCCCGCGGCCGCGGCGGCCATCGTCGCGCTGATCGTCGGTTTCTGCATCGCGCGCCTCCGTTCCTCGGGGCGTCGCATCGCCCCGGCCCGCCCCGACGCCACCTCCAGCCAGGTGCGCGACCTGCAGAAGACGATCAGCCGCCTCGAGAGCGACAACCAGGCGCTGGCCAACCTGTTCCAGCTGCTTCCCGAGTACACCAAGAAGATGAGCAGCCGGATCGCGCGGCGCGAGATTCCGATGCACGTCATCCGGGTCGTCGAGCAGATGTTCGCGCCTTCGCAGATCCTCATCTTCCTGCTCGAGGAGCGGCTCGGGAAGTTCGCGCTGGTCCAGCAGCTGGGGTTGCCGCCCGACTTCCCGAAGTCCTTTCTCGTCGGTCCGGGCGAGGGTCGCATCGGCTGGGCGGCGCAGACCGGCATGGCGATGGACACCGACGACTTCATCCGCGAAAAGCGCCTCGCGGGAGCGAACTTCGAGATGCCGTCGCACTTCCCGTTCCGCATCGAGCTGTGCGCGCCGATGATGCACGAGGACAAGGTGCGCGGCATCATCAGCGTCGGCGGCATCACCCGGCACTACAAGCACGAGAAGGCGATCCTCGGCCTGATCGCCGACCAGGGGAGCATCGCCCTCTACAACCACGACCTGTTCACCAAGACGCAGGAGATGGCGAACTGCGACGGGTTGACGAAGCTGTTCAACAAGCGCTTCTTCCTCGAGAGGCTGTCGAGCGTCATCCTCGAGGCGAGCAAGGGGCACCATCCGTTCTCGGTGTTCATCTTCGACCTGGACAACTTCAAGCACTACAACGACACCCAGGGGCACCAGGCAGGCGACGAGGTGCTGCGCACCACCGGGGAGCTGGTCCGGAGCGCGCTGCGACCGGACGATTTCGCGGCGCGCTACGGTGGCGAGGAGTTCATCGTCCTCCTGGGGCATGCGCCCAAGGAGGGCGCGATGGAGCAGGCCGAGCGGATCCGGGCCCTGGTCGCGAATCATCCCTTCCCGAACCGCGAAGCCCAGCCGCTTCGCAGGGTCTCGCTGAGCGGCGGCGTCGCCACCTATCCGGATGACGGTCTGGCGGGCGCCGACCTCATCGCCGCCGCCGATGCCGCGCTCTACCGCGCCAAGCGCGCCGGCCGCGACAAGGTGTTCGCGAGCGAGCCGAAGTACTTCTCCGACGAGACCGAGGACCCCGTGTACAACGTGCAGAACGGCTGATCGCGATGCCGCTGAGCGCCCGCACCCGCCGTCGCAAGTTCCTCGAAGAGCTGCACGCCCGGGGGGAGTTCCACCCCGATACCGGCAACGAGGTGGCGGAATTCCTCTACGATCGGGTCGCCGACCTGCCGACCGTGCCGCTCCTGCTCGGGCGCATCCGCAACATGCTGCGCGAGGCGCACGAGCTCGGTCTCCTGTCGATCAGCATCCTGCAGAACGAGCGGATGGAGCAGACCCTCGGCCGCCAGGGGTACGAGTCGCTGGTGCGCGACATCGCCTCGTTCCTGGTGCAGGTGAAGCAGGAGGCGCTGCGGCGCGAGGACGACGTGGCCGAGGTGATGATCAGCGGCAACGCCTTCGTCGTGCTCCTGGCGCCCCCGCGCGGCAAGAGCGAGGTCTCGTATCCCGACATCGACAAGGTCCGTCGCCGGGTGGCCTCGCGTCTCGGGCGGTTCGTGCGCGACCGGCTGCCGGCGAGCGTGCAGGAGCGCTTCGGCGTCTACATCGGCTGCGCCATCCTGGCGCAGGACCCGGCGGTGCGCTTCGAGCGGCGCGTCTATGCCGCGCTCGAGGAGGCGTTTGCCGACTCGATCCGCGAGCGCACCCGCGAGCAGCGCAAGGTGGCGATGCTCCTCAAGGAGGTCCTCAAGACCGGCGCGATCCGTTCCGTCTACCAGCCGGTGATCGACCTCGTGGAGAAGCGCGGCATCGGCTTCGAGGCGCTGACGCGCCTGACGACCGACGCCTTCCCCGGGCCGGACGCCCTGTTCAAGGCGGCGTACGACAACGACTCGATCTGGCGGCTGGAGCGGCTCTGCCGCGATCGCGCCATCCGCGGCGTGCGCGGCCTGGCATCCGACCAGCTCCTGTTCCTCAACATCGAGCCCGACTCGATCTACGACCCGGTGCTGCGCTCCGAGGCGATTCTCGATCTGCTCAAGGAGGCCGACCTCAAGCCGACCCAGGTGGTCCTCGAGATCACCGAGCACGCCGCGGTGCACGATCACGAGGCGTTCCGGCAGATGCTCGACTACTTCCGGTTCAACGGGTTTCGACTGGCGGTCGACGACGTCGGGTCGGGATACTCGGGGCTCAAGTCGATCGCCGAACTGCGGCCCGACTACATCAAGATCGACATGGCCCTGATCCGCGATATCCACCTGCACCTGATCAAGCAGGACCTCACCGCCACCATCACCCGTTTCTCGTCGTCGAGCGGCACGACCCTCATCGCGGAAGGGGTCGAGACCGAGGACGAGCTGCGCTGCCTGCAGAAGATTGGCGTGCGCTACGCGCAGGGGTACCTCTTCGCGCGTCCCGGCGAGGCCTTCCCGACGCCGAACCTGCTGGTCATCGGCTGATCCGAACGGACCCCAAAAACACGGAGAGCCGCTTCATGGGAACAGAAGCGGCTCTGGCTCGTGGTGTGATGCCGTGCGAAGTCTTTGGAACGAACTCAGCCCTCGCGGGCTGGTGCTTGAAGGGCCTCTCCGAACTTACTTGGCGACTGCCGCGGCCACGCTGCTGAAGGCGCCCATGATGAGCGCCGTCTTGGAGGTCTCGACCTCCACCCAGCGGTGGTACACCTTCCGCCGCGACGGGTCGATCTGGTACTGGATGTCGCCGAAGCTGAAATCGATCATGCCGTAGGGATTCTTCCTGGGTTTCCGAGCGACGCGCGCTTTCGTCTTGGTCTTCATCCCAACCCTCCCGGTTTGAGGCCATGCGCAGCAAGTTCGCTGCCAGTCGCCCCGGCGCGGCGGTGCGGGCGGGCCACCCGCCGGAACTACCTGAGCAGCGGCCCATTGCCGGGATCTCCCCATCGGGGCGACGGCTCGCGCCCGACCCGCGGGCGTGCCGCAAGCCTGAATCAGCCAGAATGACGCGATTTAGTCCGTGACTTTATCGTGCCACTATGGCACCATTTTGGTCTCGGTCGCTCCGGGGAGACGTGGCGCATGTCGCTCGAAGGGAAGCAGATCCTGCTGGTCGATCGGGCCGACGAGGCCGAAGCCGAGGCGGCGGCGCTCCGGGCCCTCGGTCTGAGGGTGAGTGTCGCGAGCGATCCCGATGCGGCGCTTCTCATGGCGCGGCGCGACGAATTCGACATGGCGATGATCGGCGTCGGAGCGCGCTCCTCCGACGGCGGCGATCTCCTGGCGCGGCTCGCGGCCGGCGCGCGCGTGCCTTCGATTCTGATCCTGGCGCGCCCCGAGGAGGTGCGCGAAGCGATCGCGGCGCTGCAGCGCGGCGCTTCCGACTACCTGATCAAGCCGCTCACCCGCGCCGAGATGGCGGCGCGCGTCGAACGCCTCCTGCTCTGGCACGAGGCCGAACTCCGGGCTCGCGACCTGCATCAGGAGACGGTGCGTCGCTACCTCCCCGGGACGCTCGTGAGCCGCTCGCCCGGCATGCAGAAGGTCCGCGAGCAGGTGCTCCAGGTCGCGTCGGCGCGCAGCACCGTCCTGATCATCGGTGAGAGCGGCGTCGGCAAGGAACTGGTCGCCAAGGCCATCCACTACAACTCCGCCAGGCGGGGAGCGCCGTTCATCGCCATCAACTGCTCGGCGATCCCGGCGATGCTCATCGAGAGCGAGCTGTTCGGCCACGAGAAGGGGGCGTTCACGGGGGCGGTCGATCGCCAGCGCGGCAAGTTCGAGCTGGCGCACGGCGGGACCATCCTGCTCGACGAGATCGGCGAGATGGACGCCGCGGCGCAGGTGAAGCTCCTGCGCGTCCTCGAGGAGCGCGAGTTCATGCGGGTCGGCGGGACCCGCCCGGTGCGGGTCGACGTGCGCGTGCTGGCCGCGACCAACCGCGACCTCAAGGCGCTGATCGCGGCCGGCCGGTTCCGCGAAGATCTCTACTTCCGCTTCAACGTGATCACCATCCGGGTGCCGCCGCTCCGACGACGACGCGAGGATCTCCCGGATCTGGCGCAGTCGCTCCTCGATCAGATCTGCCGCGACAACGGCCTGCCGGCGCGCCGTCTCGCCGAGAGCGCGGTGACCGCGATCCTGTCCTACTCCTGGCCCGGCAACGTGCGCGAGCTGAAGAACGTCCTCGAGAGCACGGCGATCACCCGGCCAGGCCCCTGGGTCGAGGCGGCCGACCTGCCGGAGGCGCTGCGCGGCGGAGTCGCCGAGGAGGCCGACGCGGCCCCGGTCGGCGCGACGCTCGACGACTTCGAGCGCGATCTCATCCGCCGCACGCTCCTGCGGCACGCCGGCAACCGGACCTACGCGGCGAAGTCGCTCGGCATCGGCCTCCGGACGTTGCAGCGCAAGATCCAGCGCTACGGTCTGCGACTCAGGGGAACGCGCGGGCGGCCGCGCCGGGCTCAGAAGTCGGCGGAGACCCCGAGCCCCGGCTCCTCGAGCGGCGCGAGCCAGCCCGCGTCGACCCGGAAGCCGCCACGCGCCACGTCGTCCTGAAGATCGAGGTGCCCGTCGAGGTCGACGCGATCGATCGCCGGCGCCGACAGCGCCAGGTGCAGCCCGGCCGCGATCGAAATGCGCGACTCGTCGTTGCAGCCGACCATCACGCCGATGCCGGCCGCCTGCGCGTACCGCGCCATCGCGAGTCCGGGGCGGATCCCGCCGCACTTCATCAGCTTGACGTTGAACAGGTCGACGACGCGCGCGCCCGCGAGCCGCGCCGCGTCCGCTTCGCCCAGCAGCGATTCGTCGGCCATGATCGGGATCGGCGTCGCGTCGGCCACGCGCCGGAGCCGGGCGTCGTCGCCGGCCTCGACCGGCTGTTCCAGGAGCTCGAGATCGCAGGACGCGACCTCGCGCAGGAAGCGGACGGCCTCGGCCTCGTCGTACCCCTGGTTGGCGTCGGCGCGCAGCCGGACGGCCGGGCCGAGGCGTTCGCGCAGGCGCCGCACGAGCGTCACGTCGGCTTCGCGGTCCTCTCCCACCTTCAGCTTGAGGATGAAATACCCGTCGGCGACCCAGCGCACCGCGCGGGCCACCGCCGCCTCGACATCCGCCTCGATGCCGAGCGTGACGCTGGTGGCGATGCGGGTGCGCGCGGCGCCGAGCATCCTGTGGAGCGGCACGCCGGCGCGCCGCGCCGCGAGGTCGTGCAGCGCCATGTCGAAGGCGGCGAGGGCCGCGGGCGCGCCGGGCGCGACCGCCGCGGCACGATCGAGAAGCGGGGCGCAGGGCTCGGTCGAGGCCGCCTCGGCCGCCAGCGGCAGGAGACGGTCGCGGAGCGCCGCGAGCGACGCGGCGGGGGACTCGCCGGTCACCTCCTCGAACGGCGCCGCGCAGCCGAACCCCGCCAGCCCGTCGGCGGTCTCGAGCCGGAGCAGGACCATCGTGGCGCTGGTGAAGGTGTGCCCGGCGATGCGGTATCCCTCGCGCAGCCGGAAGGTCTTCTCGATCGCCCGCGACGCGACGATCCGGTTCATCGCGCCGTGCCGCGCGCGGGAACCTTGAGCGCGGCGAGGATCGGCCCGAGGTCGTCGCGCAGCGGATCGCGGCAGGGCAGACCCATCGACGCCTCGAGGCTCGACGCGGCGTCACGCGCCTCGTCGAGCCCGAGGCCGAGGGGATTGATGGTCAGCGCCGCCACCCTGAACGGACCCAGGAGCTCGATCACCTGGCGCTCGCGCTCCGGCCCCGCCAGGGGGAAGGCGGGCCAGCCGTCGTAGTGCCGGCGCGCCGGGGCGTGGTGCAGGACCACGCACTGCGGCCGCGCCCCGGCGAGGATTTCGAACCCTCCCGGATAGGCCGGATGGGTGAGACACCCCTGCCCCTCGACCACGATCACCTCGGGCTGCGCTTCCCGTGCGGCGCGCAACACCTGGTGCTCGATCTCGCCCGAGACGAAGTCGTTCACGAGACTGTCGAGGATCAGCGAGTAGGGCGCTCCCTGCATCCAGCCGGTCTGCCCGGTGCCGACCATCACCGCCGGCCGTCCGGCGGCGTTCAGCGCCTGCACGAGACGCACCGCGGTGGTGCGCTTGCCGACGCCGCTGTCGGTGCCGAGGACCGCGACCCGGAGCGCCTCGACCGCGTGGATGCCCCCGGTGAAGGCGTGCATCGCCGATCGCGGCGGCGTGCGCCGCACGTCGCGGATGCGGGCGCCGCTCTTCGCCGCGAGCGGGGCGAACTCGGAGTCGTCGCCGAGGAATTCGTGCAGGCCCGAGTCGACGTTGATGCCGGTGCCGAGCGCCGCGGCGATCGCCGGGCGCAGGGCCTTCGGCAGGACGCCGCCGTGCGTGGCGACGCCCACCACGAGGTAGTCGGGACGGCCGTGCCGCGCGACCGCCGCGCCGAGGTCGGCGACGATCGGAATGCCGCTCGCCCGGCCGTCGAGAAGCTCCCCGGCGTCGCGTCCGGCGAGGGTCGAATCGATGACCGACAGGACCTTGTAGCGCGCCGTGTGCCGCGCCAGTCCGTGTGCCGTCTTGCCGCCGGTGTCGCCGAAGTGCCCCTCGCACAGAACGACCGCGGTCCCGTCCACGACGACCTCCCGACACCGGCCGCGGCCACTCCCGCGGGGCGGTCAGCCTAGCACACGCCCCGCGGGAGCCCGGGGCCGCCTACTTGTTCATGTCCTGGCCGTTCTCCAGGAGGCCGATCATCCGGGTCACGTTGCCCCGGTTCACATCGTCGGGGACGACCGCGAGCGAGGTCTTCGCGTACTTGAGCGCCGTCTTGTAGTCGCCCATCGCCGAGTAGGCGCGCGCGATCCCGAGATCGATCGGCCACTTCCCGGAGAGCCGCTTGGAGGCGGCCTGGAAGATGCGCAGCGCCTCCTGGGGATTGCCGTCGCGGATCATCGGCCGCGCGTACGAGTAGATGTCGAACGGGGTCGTATTGGGGAGGGCGAGCGCCTTCTCCATCGTCGCCTTCGACTCGGTCTCCTTCCCGAGCGCCTTCTGCGCCGCGGCGAGACTGCTCACGGTGTTGAAGTTCTCCTCGCCGATGCCCGGCAGGGTGATCGCGGTCCGGGCCCACTGCTCCGCCTCGTCGAGATGGATCTTCTGCTGCACCAGGTAGTCGGCCGCCTGCTGCCAGCCGTGCCAGTCGAACCCGGGGGCGGAGCGCAGCTCCTCGCGCAGCGTCTCGGCGTACAGCTCCGAAGCGTTCGGCAGGTCGATCGCGACCGGGACCCGCATCTCCTCCCAGACCAGGGCGAGGACGGTGTGGTCGGGATGGCGGTCGACGAAGTCGTAGGCCAGCCACTCGCGGTAGGGCGCCTTCTCCGGCTTGACCGTCACCCGCAGCGCGTCCTCGCGCTCGTCGTAGGTGTACGACCCCCACGAGGTCGAGTTCTTCGAGAAGATGACGATCCACTCGGTCTCGCCCGGGACGAAATGCAGGCCGTAGGCGCCGGCGGCGAGCGGCTTCCCCTCGACCTTCACGTCGTGCGAAAAGCGCACGACGGTGTTCTCGTTGGCGCCGCCGCGCCACGGGCACTTCTTCCCGCAGGTCCCGAAGTTCTCCTCCTTCCATCCGTAGGGCACGAGACCGCCCCAGATCTTGCCGCGCCGGTCGCTGCCGTCGGGCGCGTGCACGTCGGGGCTCGAATAGTCGACCGTCACGGTCGCCAGGCCCAGGTGCTGGGTGATCGAGCACTTCTGATTGTCGCCGCTGGGCGGCAGGGAGACCCCCTGCGCGGCCACGGGGGCGGCGACGAGCAGCAGGAACAGAGCGGTGAACAGAACGGTCTGGGAAACGCGCGACATGAATCCTCCGTCAGGGTTGGCTGTGGACGGAGAGCCCGCCGGACCTTCCGGGTCTCCACGCGCCGGGCGGTGGCCCCGGCCGGCACCGTTGTCGTCGATCTGGGACGCATTCTACCCAAGGTGGGGCGGGCGGCGTCAATCGGTCGTCGATCCCGGGCCCCGGGGGGGAATCCTTGACGGGCCGGGGGGGCCGGCCTGTAACATGCCGGCGATGGTCACCGGCTACAACACCGACGTCGAGCACGCGGGGCGCGTCTATCACGTGCAGACCGAGGACAAGGGCTCCTCGAACCCGATCATCGAGACCCTGGTCTACATGCGCGGCGAGATCCTGGCGGCGCGGCAATCGCGTTACGACGACCTGAAGGCCGCCGGCTTCCCCGAGGCCGAAATCGCCAAACGGATCGAGGCGCAGCACAACGGCGTCATCGAGGACGTGCGCGCCGGCCGCTTCGAGGTCAAGCAGAAGCCGCGGCCGTTCGGCGAGGGGATCATCAGCAGCCGCTCGTTCGACGAAGTGGTGCTCGACTTCCTGCGCTCGGAAATGGGGCCCGACCCGCTCGTCGTGTCGATCCTCGGCCCGCGCGCCATCGAAGCCGGCGCCACGGCGCAGGTCGAAGTGCTGGTGACCCGCGCGCACAGCGGCGACGGCGTCGCCGGCGCGGAGGTGCGGGTGCGCCTCCTGACCCGGGCCGGCAAGCCGAAGAACCTCTCGACCGGGGAGACCGACCCCTCCGGAAGGGCGCTCCTGGACGTGGCGCTGCCGGCCGCATCGGGCGGCGCCGCGGCGCTCGTGGTGCAGGCCGTCAGCGGCAAGGACACCGCCGAGACCCGCCAGCCGGTGGGCGAGGCGCCACGCGCCGCGACCGGCGCCTGAGGGCGGCGATGCACATCCGCCTGAACGGCGCGCCGCATGACGTCGAACCCGGCACCACGGTGGAGCGCCTCCTCAGGGATCTCGAGCTGGCGACGACCCGCCTCGCGGTCGAGCGCAACGGCGACGTGGTGCCGAAAGCCGCGCACGCCGCCGCCGTCCTCCGGGACGGGGACGTCGTCGAGGTGGTCCGCTTCGTCGGCGGCGGATAGGAGAACCGATGCAGAGGCCCGCGCTCACCATCGCCGGAAAGACGTTCGGCTCGCGCCTCCTGATCGGCACGGGCAAGTATCCGAGCCTCGAGACGACCCGCCTCGCCTTCGAGGCGGCGGCGCCGGCGATGGTCACCGTCGCGGTGCGGCGTGTCGATCTCTCCCGCAAGGAGGAGGGCTCGGTCCTCGATCTGATCGAGGCGCAGCGCCTGCCGATCCTGCCGAACACCGCGGGCTGCTACACCGCCGACGAGGCGGTGCGCGCCGCGCGCCTCGCCCGCGAGGCGGGGCTGTCGGAGTTCATCAAGCTCGAGGTGATCGGCGACCAGAAGACCCTCTTCCCCGACAACGAAGGGCTCCTCGCGGCGACCCGCACCCTGGTCAAGGAGGGGTTCACCGTCCTGCCGTACACCAACGACGACCTGGTGGTGGCGAAGCGGCTGCGCGACGCCGGCGCCGCCGCGGTGATGCCGCTGGCCGCGCCGATCGGATCGGGTCTCGGCATCCAGAATCCGGTCAACCTGCGCCTCCTGATCGAGGCGATCCGGGATCTGCCGATCATCGTCGACGCCGGGGTCGGCACCGCGTCGGACGCCGCGATGGTGATGGAGCTGGGAGCCGACGGCGTTCTCATGAACACCGGCATCGCCGGGGCGAGGGATCCGGTGCGCATGGCGCGCGCCATGCGCCTGGCGGTCGAGGCGGGCCGGCTCGCCTTCGAGGCGGGGCGCATCCCGAAGAAGCTGTATGCCACCGCCTCCAGCCCGATCGAGGGGATGCCGACCTAGTCTTCGCCGCCGCCGCGGCTCACCGCGCGCCGGCCGCCCGCCGCCGCCCGCGCCTCGCGATCGAGATCGCGCCGCTTCGCGTCCTCCCGCTTGTCCCAGAGCTTCTTGGCCCGCGCCAGCGCCAGGGTGACCTTGACCCGGCCGTTCTGGAGGTAGAGGCGCAGCGGGATGATCGTCACGCCGCCGGATCGGGTGCGCTCCGCCAGGCGGGTGATCTCGGCGCGATGCAGCAGGAGCTTGCGGGTGCGCGTCGGGTCGTGGTTGGCGTAGCCGCCGTGCGAGTAGGGCGGGATGTGGCAGTTGAGGAGGAACACCTCGCCGCGATCGACGCGCGCGAACGCGTCCTGCAGGCTCGCCCTTCCGGTCCTGAGCGACTTGACCTCGGTCCCGAGGAGGACCACCCCCGCCTCGTGCCGCTCATCGACGTGGAATTCGTGCAGCGCCCGGCGGTTCGACGCCAGCACCTTGCCTTCGGGATCGTCCTTGTCGCTCTTCATCGGGTGGTCGTTTCTTGACGGCGTCCGGACCGGCACCATAGCATAGCGGCCTGGAGGGTCCGGCGCGGCGCGGCACGCGGAGTCGCCCCGGAGCAATCGAGACGATGGACACGCCCGAACACCACGAGCCGGAGAACGGCGGAACTGCGGCGCCGACCGAGGGCGGCTGCGCGCTGCCGGCGCCGGGCGACCGCGCCGCCGGCAACGATGTCTCGGTCGTCGGCATCCGCCTGCAGGGGCAGGCGCGGGTGCAGCAGTTCGCGGCGCGCGACGTCGACTTCGAAATCGGCGACCTGGTGATGGTGAAGGGGGAGCGTGGCCTGGAGGTCGCCGAGGTGGCGCAGGCGACGACCCGTTCGCGCCGCGGCTGCGGCCTCTCCTGCATGCGCCCGGTCCTGCGGAACGCCACCGACGACGACCTCCGCGCCTGGACCGGGACGCGCAGCGCCGAGACCGAGGCCTACGAATGGTGCCGCAACCGCATCCGCGAGCGCGCCATGCCGATGCGGCTGGTGCGGGTCGAGCAGGCGGCCGAGAGCCACAAGCTGACCTTTCTGTTCACCGCCGAGGGACGGATCGATTTCCGGGATCTGGTGCGCGAGCTGGCGCAGAAGTTTCGCACCCGGATCGAGATGCGCCAGATCGGGGTGCGCGACGAGGCGGCGGCGGGCGGCGGGTACGGCCCGTGCGGCCGGTCGCTCTGCTGCTCCTCCTTCCTCAAGGGGTTCGCGCCGATCTCGATTAAGATGGCGAAGGCGCAGAAGCTGAGCCTCAATCCATCGAAGCTCTCCGGGATGTGCGGGCGGCTGAAGTGCTGCCTGCGCTACGAGTACGACGCTCCGGGCGGCGAGGCGCCCTTGTCCCCCGAGGACGAGTCGTTGCCGCCGGGCCCCGCCGAGCCGGCGGCGGACGCCGGCCCGACCGCCTGACCGATCATTCCTCGCCGTCGTCGGCCCGGGCCCCGGCGCCTGGTGCGCCCGCGGACGGGCCCTCGAGAAGCCGCCGGTAGAGATGGCCCCGCGACACCCCCTGGGCGCGCGCCGCGCGGCGCGCCGCCTCGGAGAGCGGCGTCCCCGCGTCGATCAGGTCGCGCGCCGCGGCGACCGCCGCGGCCATCGCGTCGGCCGGGGCCCGGGCGGGAGTCTCGTCAGGCCCGATGACCAGCGCGTACTCGCCCCTCGGCGTCCGGTCCGCGAGGCGCGCCCGGATCTCCCGGAGCCGCCCGTGCAGGATCTCCTCGTGCAGCTTGGTGAGCTCGCGCCCGAGACAGACCGGCCGATCGCCGAGCACCTCCGCCGCGTCGGCGAGCGTCTCGAGGATGCGGTGCGGCGACTCGTAGATGACGATCGGCTGCGGCGCCGCGCGCCAGCTCTCGAGCGCCCGGCGCCGCTCCCCCTGGCGGTGCGGCAGGAAGCCGACCACGGTGAACGGCCCGCTCAGGCCCGACACCGACCAGATCGCGGTGGCCGCCGACGGGCCGGGGATCGGGCTGACCGCGTAGCCGGCGTCGCGCGCCGCCCGCACCACGATCGCACCGGGGTCGGAGAGCCCCGGCGTGCCGCCGTCGCTCACCAGCGCGACGTCGCCCCCTTCCGCGAGGATCTTCATGAGGCGCGCGGCGACCCCCGCCTCGTTGAATTTGTGGCAGGCGAGGAGCGGCGTCTTGAGGCCGTGACGATCGAGCAAGGTGCGGGTGACGCGGGTGTCCTCGCAGGCGACGATCCGGCTCTCGCGCAGCGCGCGCACCGCGCGCGGCGCGAGGTCCTCGAGGTTGCCGATCGGGGTCGCCACGACGCGCAGGACGCCGCGCACCGCGATCGGCGCCGGTGCCGCGGCCGGCGGCGCGGCGCCGGGGGGGCCCGGGGATCGCGACACGAGCGGCGCGCGGGCACGGTCGTGGCGGTGGCGGCGGCGCATGGCGCGGGCTTCAGGAGCCCCAGTCGCGCGGGTAGCGGAAGTCGATGTTCACCGCGCGCCGGGTCAGCTTGGCGAGGACCGGCGGGCGGCGCTTGAACTGCGAGCCCGCCACCCGCCGCGCGATCGAGGCGACCATCCGGCGGGAAAAGCCGCCGGCGACGATCTCTTCCGGGCTCTCGCGCAACTCGACCAGGCGGACGAGCAGCCGGTCGATGTCGACGTAGGAGTAGCCCAGCTCCCCTTCGTCCGACTGCCCGGCCCAGAGATCGGCGGTCGGCACCTTCCAGACGAGGTCGTCGGGGATCCCGAGATGACCGGCCAGCTGGCGGACCTGCGTCTTGTAGAGGTCGCCGAGCGGATTGAGCGCCGAGGCCAGGTCGCCGAAGATCGTGCCGTACCCGAGGAGCAGTTCGGTCTTGTTGCTGGTCCCGACGACCAGCCGGCGATCGCGATCCGACAGGTCGTAGAGGACTGCCATCCGCTCGCGCGCCATCCGGTTGCCGCGCCGGCGCCGGGTGGCGCCGCGCTCGCGCCGGAAATAGGCGTCGACCATCGGGGTGATGTCGACCTTCTCGGTCCCGATTCCGAGCCGTCGCGCCACCCGGCGCGCGTCCGTGAGACTCGCGGGGCTCGAGGTGCGGTAGGGAAGCAGGACCGCCAGCACCCGCCGCGGCCCGACCGCGCGGGCGGCGAGCGCCGCGCTGACCGCCGAATCGATGCCGCCCGACAGCCCGAGGATGAGGTGCGTGAAGCCGGAGCGCCGCGTCTCGCGCCGCAGGAAGTCGACCAGGTGCGCCGCCGTGTCGGCGGCGTCGAGGGCCAGCTCGGGCGGGATCGCGCGCCCGTTGGTGTCGGCCTTGTGCATGCGCCGAAGACTATGTGCCCCCCGCCGGGGTGTCAATCGCGGCGCGCCGCCCGGGGAATGCGCCGCGCGGCTTGCGGCGGCGCGCGCGCGAACGCTATAATCCGCGCCTCATCCATTAGGACCGCGGCTTCCGGAGGTTCCGACCGACATGATCCAGGCGACACAACTGCGCTCCGGCATGGCGATCCTGCACGAGGGAAACCTCTGCCGCGTGCTCTCGGTGCATCACCTGACACCCGGCAACTGGCGCGGGATGGTGCAGACGAAGCTCAGGAACATCAGGACCGGCAACTCCTTCGAGTACCGGTTCCGCTCCGAGGATCGGGTCGAGAAGGCCGACCTCGAGGAGCACGAGATGGAATTCCTGTACGCCTCGGGGGACGAGTTCCATTTCATGAACACCGACACCTACGACCAGGTGGCGATTCAGCGCGAGGATCTCGGCAACGCCGCCTGGTACATCATCCCGAACACCAAGGTGATGGTGGAGTTCTACGAGCACCGGCCGGTGGGGGTCGAGCTGCCGACCACCGTCGACCTCAAGGTGGTCGACACGCCGCCGGGGATGAAGGGGGCGACCGCCTCCAACAGCGGCAAGCCGGCGACGCTCGAGACCGGGCTTCAGGTGAGCGTGCCGCAGTTCATCGAGATCGGCGAGGTGGTCAAGATCGACACCGCCGAAGGGAAGTACCTCGAGCGGGCGAAGTAGCCCGCCCGGCGCACCCCCGCCCGTGTCACCGTCTTCGGTCTCCCGCATTGCGCGCCTGAGCGACGGGGCGCGCCCCTTCTGGGTCTTCCTCGACGACGATGGGCGCGTCCGCCCGGCCTCGGGGGACCCCTGCACCCGACTCGATCCCGTCGGGCCGCCACGCACGACCGACGGGCTCACCTGGCTTCCTCCCTGCATCCCCACGAAGATCGTCGGCGTCGGCCGCAACTACCGCGCGCACGCGGCCGAGCTGGGGAACGAGGTGCCGGCGGAGCCGCTCCTCTTTTTCAAGCCACCGTCGGCGCTGATCGCCCACGACGCGGCCATCGTCCTGCCGGCCGCCAGCGCCCGGGTCGACCACGAGGGGGAGATCGGCGTGGTCATCGGGCGGCGGCTCAAGGACGCCGGCGAGGCGGAGGCGCTCGCGGGGGTGCTCGGCTACACCTGCGTCAACGACGTCACCGCGCGCGATCTGCAGAAGAAAGACGTGCAGTTCACCCGCGCGAAGGGGTTCGACACCTTCTGCCCGGTCGGCCCGTGCGTCGCGCTGGGCCTGGCTCCCGCCGACCTCACGGTCGAGACCTGGGTGAACGGCGCGCGCCGGCAGTCGGCGCCCGCCTCCGGGATGATTTTCGGGATCGCGACGCTGCTCTCCTACATCTCCCGGGTGATGACGCTCGAGCCGGGAGATCTCATCGCCACCGGCACGCCGGAAGGGGTGGCGCCGCTCCGGCCGGGGGATCAGGTGACCGTCGTGGTCGCCGGCGTCGGGCGCCTCGTCAACCGGGTCGTCGCCGCTCCCTGAATGCAGGGCACCCCCGGGGGCCCGGCACGGTATCATCCACCGACGCCACGGGATCGTCGGCGCGGAGGGACCGCATGTTCGGAATCGTCCTGCTCGTGCTCGTGGGAGGCGCCGTCGTGTTCTTCGTCGGCGCCTACAACGGCCTCGTTTCGCTCCGCAACCAGGTGAAGAACGCCTGGCAGCAGATCGGCGTGCAACTCAAACGCCGGCACGATCTGATTCCGAACCTGGTCGAGGTGGTGAAGGACGCGATGGGGTACGAGCAGGAGACGCTCGAGAAGGTGATCAAGGCGCGCAACGCCGCCATCGGCGCCAACGGCGTCGCCGGTGCGGCCGCCGCCGAGGGGGCGCTCACCGGCGCCCTCCGGTCGCTGTTCGCGGTCGTCGAGTCGTACCCGCAGCTCAAGGCGAACGAGAACGTCGGCCGCCTCCAGGAAGAGCTCACCTCGACCGAGAACCGCATCGCCTTCGCGCGGCAGTACTACAACGACAGCGTCACCACCTACAACACGCGTCTGCAGACCATCCCGACCAACTTCATCGCCAACGCGTTCGGCTTCCGCGAGGAGCCGCTCTTCGAAGTCCCCGCGTCCGAGCAGGAGCCGGTGAAGGTCGACCTGCGCCCGTAAAATGGAGCGCGTCCCCTGCCCGCGCTGCGGCGCGCTGAACGCCCCGCGCGCGGAGTATTGCGAGCTCTGCCAGGAGCGCTTCCCGGCCCCGGTCGGCGGGCGCGCGCTTGCCCCGCCGCCGGCTGCGGCGGCCCCGCCCGCGGCGCCGGCCCGCGCGCTCGCGCCGCCCACTGCGCCCGCTGCCGCGCCCGCGGGTCCGATCGGCCGGCGGCGCGACTTCCGTGCCGAGCAGGCGGCGAACCGCTGGCGGTCGTGGCTCCTGATGTCGGGGTTCGTCCTGGTGCTCGCCCTCCTCGGCGGATCGATCGGCGGCGCCTACGGCACGGTGCGCGCCGGACTTCTCCTGAGCGTCGCGCTCGGTCTCGCCAGCGCGGGGTTCGCCTGGTTCGGGGGATCGAGCGCCATCCTCGCGGCCAGCGACGCCAGGGAAGTGACGCCGGCCGAGGCGCCGATGCTGCACAACGTCGTCGAGGAGCTCGCCATCGCGTCGGGGCTTCCGAAGCCGCGCCTCTACATCATGGAGACCGCCGCGCCGAACGCCTTCGCCACGGGACGCTCGCCGGCGACCGCGGCGATCGCGGTGACCCGCGGTCTTCTCGACAAGCTCGACCGGGATCAGCTGCAGGGAGTGCTCGCGCACGAGATGAGCCACATCCGCAATCTCGACGTCCGCTTCGCGACGATCGCGGGGATCCTGGTCGCGGGCGTGGCGATGGTGGCCGACGCGCATCTCCGATCGACGCGCTGGGTCGGTGTCGGGGGACGACGGGGCGGCTCGCGGGGCGGCGGCGTCCTCGTCGTGCTGATCGCGCTCGTGATGGCGCTGCTCGCGCCGCTGGCGTCGCGGCTGCTGCAGATGGCGATCTCGCGGCGCCGCGAGCTCTACGCCGACGCCTCGGCGGTGGAGATGACCCGGAACCCCCTGGCGCTCGCCGGCGCGCTCCGG
Organism: Dongiaceae bacterium; assembly: GCA_035511355.1. Lineage (GTDB taxonomy): Bacteria > Acidobacteriota > Polarisedimenticolia > Gp22-AA2 > Gp22-AA2 > DATKFL01. The sequence goes on along the minus strand of DATKFL010000278.1, from coordinate 16,825 downwards.
CGCATCGGCTCGGACCCGGCGCCGCTCGAGGCGGCGAATCGCGCCACCCAGCATCTGTTCATCGCGAACCCGGTGCGCGCCGCCGGGCCCGGCGCGAGCGCGCTGTTCAGCACCCACCCGCCGATCGAGTCGCGCATCCGGATCCTGGAATCGATGGCCTGAAGGCGGTGCAGGGTCAGGCGGAGGCGGGCGCGCCCGCGGCCCGCGCCGCCGGCCGTCGCCCGAACCCGGCCCGCGGTGGCGCGGCACGCCGCGTCGCGGTCACCGAAACGCCGGCGGCCGCGGCGCGCGCCCGGCTCTCGCGCAGCATGCGGCGCGCGTGCCGGAAGGCGGGGACGAGCGCGGCCGCGGCGTGGTAGTGCGCCACCGCCTCGGCCGGTCGCTTCCGCCGCAGCGCGACATGCCCGAGCCGCATCCGCGCCCAGAGACTCGCGGGGTCGTCGGCGAGGAGGCGCTCGTACTCCGCCGCCGCGGCGCGCAGCCGGCCGCGCCGCTCCTCGTATTCGCCCACGGCGAGCCGCAGCGCGTAGCAGTCGCCGACCAGGGCCCGCTGCCGCGCGAAGTCCTCCGGGCCGTAGGCGGCGTCGCGACCGACCCGCTTGAGCGCCGATCGCAGGGTGCGCACCGCGCGCCGGGTCCAGGGATCCTCGCGCACGTAGTAGGCCTCGCGTCGATCGTTCACCCAGTAGTCGTCGCCGAGGCCGAATCGGCGCTTCGCCTCCTCGTACAGACCGGTCCCGGGGTAGACGGTGAGCGGCGACACCAGGCCGTCGTGCGGGCGGATCTCCTCGATCAGCCGCAGGGTCGAGCCGAGGTCGTCGTCGTTCTCCGAGTCGATGCCGGTGATCAGGTAGATCGACAGTCCGAGACCGACCCTGCGCGTCAGGGCCGCGGCGGCGCGGATCTCCTCGAGCCGGATCCCCTTGTTGAGCCGCTCCAGCATGCGCGGCGAACCCGACTCGACGCCGTACTGGATGTGGGTGCAGCCGGCGCGGCGCATCCAGACCAGCCGCTCCTCGTCGACGATGTTGACCCGCGACTGGCAGTCCCAGAGAAGGTCGAGCTTCGCGTCGATGAGGCCGCGGCAGAAGTCGATCACCCGTTTCTTGTTCACCGTGAAGGTGTCGTCGCGCACCGAAACGTAGACCACGCCGTGCCGCTCCCGGAGGAGCCGCACCTCGTCCAGCATGTGCGCTGCCGAGCGGAAGCGCAGCCCGCGCCCCCAGAACTCCGGCGAGGAGCAGAAGGTGCAGGCGGCGGGGCAGCCGCGCGAGGTGATGGTGAACTCGAACTGGGAATCGGCCTCGATGCCGACGATCGCCGGGTTGGCGGCGGGGTGCGGCAGCCGGTCGAGATCCAGGATCACCGGGCGATCGGGGTTGGCGCGGAGTCCCGCACCGTCGCGCCAGGTGATCCCGGGAATGTTCGCGAGGGCGGCGCCGGCGCTGGCGCCGCGCAACGCCGTCCCGGTCGCGACCCGGCGCGCCAGGTCGAGGAGCGTCTCCTCCCCCTCGCCGCGCACCACGAGATCGACGGCGGGATAGGACTCGAGCAGCGGCTCCGGCAGGTGGGTGGCGTGCGGCCCGCCGGCTACGATCAACGCAGCGGGGTTGGCGGCGCGCGCCAGGGCCGCCACCCGCATCGCTTCGTGCCGGTTGAAGGTGAAGGCGGAGACGCCGACGAGATCGGCGCGCTCGGCCTCGAGATAGCGCGCCACCTTCGGCCAGGACCAGGCGGAGAGATTGACCAGCGTGGCGTCGAACCCCTCGCGGCGCAGGTGCGCGGCGATGGTTCCGAGGCCGAGCGGGGTGAAGCGCGAGTAGAACTCCATCCGGCCGAGATCGTGGCACTTGTAGGCCAGGAGGATCTTCACGTGCCCCCCGGACCGCGGCGCGCCTGCGGGGCGGAGGCCAGGCGGGCGATCTCGCGCGCCAGGACCGGCAGCCGCTCGTCGCGCAGGAGCGGGTAGTAGGTGCGCGCCCGGCGGAGAAGCGCGCGGTCGAGATCGGCGACGATCAGATCCTCGCGCAGCGTCGGCGCCGAGGCGACCACCCGGCCGAGCGGGTCGACCACCATCGAGGCGCCGAAGAAGCCGACCCCATCCTCGACCCCGACCCGGTTCACGAAGGCGACGAAGACGGTCTGCATCTGCGCCGTCACGCGCGCGAGATCGAGCCAGGTCTCGTGGTTGCGCGGCCCGCCCGCGACGCCGACCGCCTGGCTCGGCCCGTTCGCGAGGACGAGCACGAGGTCGGCGCCGTCCTGCGCCAGGACCAGGGCGCTCGCCGGGTGCCAGGCGTCCTCGCAGACGAGCAGGCCGGTGCGGCCGGCGGCGCTGCGATAGGCGGCAAAGGTGTCGCCCGCGGAGAAGTAGCGCCCCTCCTCGAACATTCCGTAGGTCGGGAGATACACCTTGCGGTGCACGTGGCGGATCCGCCCGCCCTCGAAATGGACCGCCGCGTTGTAGAAACGGTGACCCTCCGACTCCTCGACCAGGCCGGCGACGATGCCGATGCGGCGGCTGGCCGCGAGCAGGGGGGCGAGCGGTCCGGGGCGATCGAGCCGCACGGCGACTTCCGACACGAGATCCTGCAGGCGGTATCCGGTCAGGCTCAGTTCGGGGAAGACCACCAGATCGGCGCCCCGCGCCGCGGCGCGGCGCGCCAGCTCGACGTGCGCGTGCACGTTGCGACGGAGATCCCCGAGGATCGGGGCATGCTGCGCCAGGGCGATCCGGAGACCCCCTCGGCGCCCCGCCCCGCCACCTGGATCACGCCTCTTCCTGCCGCGAGCGGCGGTCATCCGGAACCTACCTCACGAAGCGTTGTGAAAGCCCGGATGATACCACGGCGGCGGCCCGGCCGGGCATCGCAAGTGGTTGAGTTTCTTTACTTTGCCGGTACTGTCTGCTAGCATGGCGCGGTTTTTTTGGGAACACGGCCATGATTCGCAGGCCCGCCGTGGCCGGCACCTTCTATCCGGCCGATCCGAGAGCGCTCGAAGCCGAGATCGCGGGGTTCGTCGCGGGGCGTCGCCCGCCACGCGCGCCCGCCGCGATCGCGGTCATGGTTCCGCATGCCGGCTACATCTATTCGGGCGGCATCGCCGTCGAAACGTATCTCGCGACCCACCTTCCGGGGCGGGTGGTGATCCTGGGACCGAACCATACGGGGTTGGGGGAGCCGATCGCCGTGATGGCGGAGGGGGACTGGAGAACGCCGTTCGGCGACGTTCCCATCGACGCGCCGCTCGCCGCCGCGATTCTCGAACGCTGCGGCGGGGCGTCGATCGACGCAGTCGCGCACCAGCGCGAGCACTCCCTCGAAGTGCAGATCCCGCTCCTGCAGCAGCTCGCCCCGTCGTTCAGCTTCGTGCCGATCTGCGTCGGCACCCACCGTCTCGGGAGGCTTCTCGATCTCGGGCGGGCGATTGCCCAGGCGGTCGCGGCGATCGCGGCGCCGACCCTTCTCGTCCTTTCGAGCGACATGTCGCACTACCTGCCCGCGACCGAGGCCGACCGCCTGGATCGCCGGGCGCTTGCCCCGCTTCTGGCCCTCGACCCGGCGGGGCTGCACCGCGAGGTGACCGCCGCCGACATCAGCATGTGCGGCATGGCACCGGTGGTCGCCGGGCTCGAGGCGGCGGTCGCGCTCGGGGCCTCGGAGGCGCGCCTGGTCGCGTACGGGCACTCCGGCGAGCGAACGGGAGACCACGACTCGGTCGTCGCTTATGCGGGGGTCGCCGTCCTTTGATGCGGCGCCGCCGCCCACTACGCCTGCCGTTCCTGATGGCGCTTCTCGGCGCGGCCTTCGCCGGCGTGCCGGCGCTCGCGGTTGCCGACGATCCCCCCGCGCAGGAGACCCAGCCACCCCCGGTCACCCCGCCGGCCGCCGGGGGACCCGAGGCGCCCGCGCCGCCGGCCGCCGACGCGCCGACGCCGCCGCCCGCGCCGCCCGCCGCTCCGACGCCCGGCGCGACGCACGGCGGCGTCTCGGTGGCACCGACCGTCGCCGGCGCCGGTCCGGGCGGCTGCGCCCTCGAGATCGCCGCCGGACCCGGGTCGGTGCTCGACCCCGAGGAGTTGATCCTCAAGGAATATGTCGACATCAAGTGCGGTGACCTGCGGCTGCAGGCCGACCTCGTGCGCTACGTGCCGTCGACCCACCAGGCGCATGCCGAGGGGAACGTCGTCCTCGACCAGTCGAAGGTCCGGATCACCGCGGACAGCCTCGACTACAACCTCGAGACCGGCACCGGGCAGTTCCTCAATGCACGCGGTTACGCCGAGCCGAGCATCCTGTTCGAAGCGGCGCGCGTCGAGCAGACGTCGAAGACCGAGCTGGTCCTCGAGAATGCCTCGTTCACCGCCTGCACGCAGCCGACGCCCTACTGGTCGTTCAAGATCGGCCACGGGATCCTGCGCCTCGACGAATACGCCTATCTTCACGACCTGTCCTTCAAGGTCGGCAAGGCGACGGTCTTCTACACCCCGTACCTCGTCTGGCCGATCAAGCGCGACCGGGTCTCCGGCCTCCTCTTCCCGGAGTTCGGGTTCTCCAAGCGCAGCGGCACGGTCATCTCCGACGCCTGGTACTGGGCCATGAACCGGAGCATGGACGCGACCTACTACTTCGACTACATGTCGAAGTCGGGATACGGCTCGGGCCTGGAGTATCGCTACATGCCGAGCGAGACCGGGCGCGGCCATTTCTCGGGCTACTACATCCGCGACCAGGTGGCCAAGGAGGAGAACGTCCCCGGCGTCCCGGTCGATCGCTGGGTGATCGACTACAACCACCAGCAGGACCTGACCTCCGAGTGGCGCTTCGTGGTGAACGCCAACTTCGTCAGCGATTTCGACTACTACCTCGACTTCGAGCGCGACATCCGGGTGTCGTCGAGCCCGCAAGCGGTCAGCAAGGCGTACCTGACGCGCAACTGGGGCTTCTACTCCCTGAACGCCTGGACGGAGCGCCGCGAGCTCCTGGTGCAGGACCCGGTCCTGCTCGTGCCGGTCGGCGGCCCGACCCTGGGGTTCGTGCAGGACACCATCGTCCGCTGGGTGGCGCCGGAGGTCGAGTTCCGCGGACGGCGCCAGAGGATCGCCGACTCGCCCTTCTTCTTCGCCGTCGAGGGGACGGTCGACCACCTCGATCGCGGGGATCGCGACACCACCTACGAGCGCGCCGATGCCTTCCCGCAGATCTCCTCGCAGCTTTCCCCCCTGCCGTGGCTCGACGTGGAGGCGACCGCCTCGGCGCGCGCCACCTACTACACCCGCAGCCAGCGCGGCGACGTCGGGTGCGACAACATCCCCGACTCGGGGGACTACGGGGAGGGGAACGGGCTGGCCGATCGCGAGGCCGACCTGAACGGCGACGGCGTCTTCGACGCCGCCGAGGACATCGGCTGCGACGGCATTCCCGGCACCGGCGACTACGGCGAGGGGAACGGCGTGCGCGACGCCGAGATCACGGCGATCGTCGACGACAACCTCGACCGGCGGCTGTACCAGGCAGGGTTGAGCCTCGTCGGCCCCAAGTTCAACCGCATCTTCGACACGCCCGACTCGCACTTCTCGCCGCAATTCAAGAACTCGTGGGAGCCGACGCTGCGCTACACCTACATCTCGTCGGTGGAGAACAGCACCCGGATCATCCCGTTCGACGAGATCGACACCATCCCCGGGGAGTCGAACCGCCTGACCTACGGCCTGACCACGCGGCTGTTCGCGCGGCGGCCGGCGACCGGCGAGGCGCAGACCGGCTTCCCCGGGACCGACGTCCCCGGGTCGATGGGCGGACCGCAGGATCAGCTCGCCGACCTTCTCCGCAAGGCGAACACCTCGATCGCCCCGCCCGGCACCGGCGAGACGCCCGCGGCCGGCTCCGGCAGCCCGAAATCGCTCAACACGGTCGAGGTGGCGACCCTCGAGGTCACCCAGGACTACTCGTTCCTCGGGCCTCTGTCGATCTCCGCGGCGCTCGGCGAAAACCGGCCGGTGTCGCCGATCCGCGGCACGCTGCGGTTCAACCCGTCGATCAACACCAGCATCGACATGCGGACGTCGTTCGACGTTCTCTTCCGCCAGGTGCGGGAGGCCAGCCTGAGCGCGAATCTCAGGAGCCCCGGCCGCGGCTTCCTCGATCTGACCTGGACGGTGACCCGCGACCTCGAGGGGAAGGCTCTCGAGGACCAGGGGCTGGCGTTCACGACGCCGTTCGATCGCAGCCAGATCGGGTTGATGGGGGAGACCACGGTCTTCGCGCGCCGGCTCCTGCTCGGCTTCCAGATCAACTACGAGCTGGGCGACGTGGTCGAGGGGGAGCCGCGCATGCGCGACCAGCGCTACCGCGCCGGCTACAACACGCAGTGCTGCGGGTTCCAGCTGGAGTACCTTAACCGGAACTTCGTCGGCTCGGAGCAGACCGAATTCCGGTTCCTGATCAATCTCAAGGGGGTCGGCAACGTGATCGATTTCCACCAGCGCACCGGCGGTGGGCTCTGATGGCCGACCCCGCGACGCCCCGCCCCATGGTGATCGGCGCTTCGGGCCTTCTCGGGCGGGCCCTGACGCGCCGGCTCGAAGCCGAGTTCCCGGAGACGGTCGCGGCGACCCGCGCCGAGGCCGACGTCACCGATCGCTTCCGCCTCGAGATGGAGATCGAACGCCTGAACCCGACCGTGGTGATCAATTGCGCCGCCTTCACCGACGTCGACGGCTGCACGCGCGAACCGGAGCGGGCGCGCACGGTGAACGCGATCGGCGCGGAGAACGCGGCACGCGCCGCCGCGGCGTCGGGTTGCCGCCTGGTGCAGATCAGCACCGACTACGTCTTCGACGGCGTCGGGACCCGGCCGTACGTCGAGGACGACCCGGTCGGGCCGATCCAGGAGTACGGCCGCTCGAAGCTGGACGGCGAGCGTCGGGTGGCGACCGCGGCGCCGGATCATCTCATCGTGCGGACCGCGTGGCTGTTCGGGCGCGACGGCGGCGCCTTCGTGACCGGGATCCGACGGCGCGCGCTCGCCGGCGAGCCGCTGCGGGTGGTGTCCGACCAGACCGGCTCGCCGACCTTCGTCGACGACCTCGCGGACGGGATCGCGCGGCTTCTGCGCGTCGAGCATCGGGGCGTCGTGCATCTGGTCAACCGCGGCGTCGGCTCGCGTCTCGAGATGACCGAGGTCATCCTCGCCGCGCTCGGGCTCGCCGGAAAGGTGGCGGTCACGCCGGTGGCGGCGCGCGAGCTCTTTCCGGCCGCCGACCGGCCGGCCTACACGGCGCTCTCAACCGGACTGTACGAGCGGCTGACCGGCGCGATGCCGCGCGCCTGGCAGCAGGCGCTCGCCGATGCGCTCGGCGGCGGGGCGTTCGCATGAAGGTGCTGATCACCGGCGCCACCGGGTACCTCGGCGCCCGGGTCGCGCGGACGCTGGTCGCCGGCGGGCACGACGTGCGGGTGCTCTGCCGCCCGGGTCGTGAGGCGGCCGTGCCGGCCGGCTGCGTGCCGGTCACCGGCGACCTGCTCGACGCGTCGGCGCTGCGCGCGGCGCTCGCCGGCTGCCAGGCGCTCGTGCACATGGCGGCGATGGTGAAGCGCTGGGCGCGCGACCGCGCCGCGTTCGACCGGGTCAACGTCGAGGGGACCGAGCGGATCCTGGCGCTCGCCGCCGAGGCCGGAACGCCGCGGATCGTCTACACCTCGAGCATCGTGGCGATCGGGCCGACCGACGGGTCGATCGGCGACGAGAGCCGCCCGCCGGCGACGGCGCCCGGTTTCACGGACTACGAGCGCACCAAGCGGATCTCGCTCGCCAGGGTGCGCGCGCGCCTCGCCGCCGGCCAGCCGATCGTGGTGGTCTACCCCGGCATCGTCTTCGGGCCGGGAGCCGCGACCGAGGGAAACCTGATCGGGCCGGTCCTCGACGACTACCGTCGCGGGCGGCTGCATGCGCGCCTCGGGCGCGACGACCTGCGCATCTGCTACGCCTATGCCGAGGACGTCGCGCGCGGCCATCTCCTGGCGCTCGAGCGCGGCCGGCCGGGTCCGGGGTACATCCTCGGCGGCGCCAACCTCACGCAGCGCGATCTGTTCATGCACCTCGCCGCCCTGACCGGGAGACCGGCGCCGCGGATCGTCGTGCCGTACCGCCTCGGGGAGTGGGTCGGCGGCCTGCAGATCCTGCGCGCGCGTCTCACCGGGCACCCGCCGGAGGTGACGCCGGGCGTCGTGCGCACCTTCCGGCACGAGTGGGCGTACCGTTCCGATCGCGCGGCGGCGGAGATCGGCTACACGATGACCCCGCCGGTCGAGGCGCTGGGCGCGACTCTCACGTCGATGTCCGCGACCGCGGCGGCGGCGGGACCGCGGGACCACGCGTGATGCGCGCCCGCACTGGCACGAGCGAGCTCCTGCGCGGGCTCGTGCACGGCGGCGCCGGACTTCTCGCGCTGACCCTGAAGTTCCTGACCGTGCCCCAGGCGGCGCTGGTCGCCGCGGCGGCGGTGGTGTTCAACGTCGCGGCCCTGCCGATCCTCGGCGCGCGCCTGTTTCGCGACGGCGAGCGACGCGGGTGGCTCGACTCCGGCATCCATCTCTATCCCTTCGCGGTGCTGATCCTGGTGCTGGTCTTCGGCTGGCGCATGGAGGTGGCCGCGGCCGGCTGGGTGATCATGGCGGCGGGGGACCCGGCGGCGCGCGCCGCGGGGATGTCGTTCGGCGGCCGCCGGGTGCCGTGGAACCGATCGAAGACCCTGATCGGGACCGCGGCCTTCGCGGTGGCGGCCTTCGCGGCGACCTTCGGCATCCTGGTCTACATGGGACGGGAGGCGCCGGAAGCGGCGCTCCTGGCGGCGCCGACCGCGCTGTTCGCGGCGTTCGTCGAGTCGCTGCCCTGGCGGCTGAACGACAACCTGACGGTGCCGCTCCTGTCGGCGCTCTTCCTGTGCGGCCTGGTGCAGGCGCAGGCGACCCGGCTTCCGGAAGTCCTGCCGGCGCTGGGACGGCCGTTCGCGGCGGCCGTCGCGGTCAACGCCCTCCTCGCGGTCCTGTTCCGCTGGACCGGAACGGTCGATCGATCCGGGATGGCGGCCGGATTCGCGGTCGGCACCCTGACCTGGACGTTCGGGGGGGCCGCGGCCTTCACCATTCTCATCGCGTTCTTCTTGCTCGGCTCCGCGACCACCCGCCTCGGGCGGGCGCGCAAGGAGAGGCTCGGCGTGGCGCAGGGAAAGAAGGGGGCGCGCTCGGCGCGGCATGCGATCGCCAACTGCGGCGTCGCGGTCTATCTCGCGATTCTCGCGACGACCGCGCCGGCGCCGGCCTTGTACCTGGTCGCGTTCGTCGCCGCCTACGCGACGGCGACCTTCGACACCTTGTCGAGCGAGATCGGCCAGGCCTGGGGTGGGCGGCCGGTGATGATCACGACGCTCCGGCGGGTCGCGGTCGGCACCGACGGCGCCGTCAGCCTGCTCGGGACGCTCGCCGGCTTCGGCGGTGCGCTCGTCGTCGCGGGGCTCGCCCGCGCTCTCGGTCTCGTCGGCCCGGCGGCGATCCCGATCATCCTGGTCGCCGCGTTCCTCGGGTCGAGCGCCGATTCGCTGCTGGGCGCGACGCTCGAGCGGCGCGGCCTGATGGACAATGAAGCGGTGAATTTCTCCAACACGCTCGTCGGCGCGCTCGCCGCCGTGGCCGGAGCGCTGTTCGCATCGGCGAGCGTCGGGGCGGCGGGGTGACGAACCGCCTCCGGCTGTATGCCGACTTCACCCGCCCGTTCACCCTCCTCCCGCCGACGCTGGGGGTGGTCTCGGGGGCGCTGACCGCCTTCGGCTCGGCGCACAACCCCGACCCGGCGCGCCGCTTCACCCTGGCGGTGGTGACCACCATCGCGCTCGGCTCGCTGTGCGCGGCGCTGCTCAACGCCGCCAGCAACGTGCTCAACCAGATCCACGACCTCGAGATCGATCGGCGCAACAAGCCGCAGCGGCCGCTGCCGGCGGGCACGGTCACCCTCGCGGCGGCACGCCGGTTCGCCGCGCTCCTGTACCTCGCGGCGCTCCTGCCGACCTGGCTCGTCGTGATCCACCCGCGGGCGTCGTTCGCCGAGCGGCTGTTCGCGCCGCTCGCCGCGCACGAGTGCTTCGCGATCTATCTCGCGGGCCTCATCCTGACCCTGGTCTACTCCGACCCGGCCTGGGGCCGGACGAAGCGCTTCGGGCTGTGGGCCAACGTGACCATCGCGGTGCCGCGCGGCTGCCTTCTCAAAGTCGCCGGCTGGTCGATGGTCGGGAGCGTCCTGCACGTCGAGCCGTGGTACATCGGGCTGGTCTTCCTCCTGTTCCTGCTCGGGGCGACCACCAGCAAGGACTTCTCCGACATGGAGGGGGACGCGGCGCACGGTTGCCGCACCCTGCCGATCGCCTGGGGGGTCGAGCGGGCGGCGCGGTTCGCGGCGCCCTTCTTCGTGCTGCCGTGGCTCCTGATCCCGCTCGGGACGGTGCTCGACGACCCGTTCGGCGGCGGCAGGATCCTGACCGGCAACCCGATCCTGCTCGCGGGGCTGGGGCTGCTGCTCGCCGCCTGGGGCGGCTACACGGCGCGGCTCATCCTGAAAGACCCCGCGTCACTCGCGTCGACCGAGAACCACCCCTCCTGGACGCACATGTACCTCATGATGATGTGCGCCCAGATCGGGTTCGCGATCGCCTACCTGCTGTGACCGGGTGTGCCGGCGGCGAGGTCCGGGGCGCAGAGGGCGCCGCCCCGGGCGGTCACCACTCGTAGAAGCCGCGCCCCGACTTCCTGCCGAGACGCCCGGCGGCGACGTGCTCGCGCAGGATCCGCGGCGGCTCGAACCGGTCGCGCCCGAGAGTCCGGTGCAGGTGCTCGGCGATCCCGAGGCGGACGTCGAGACCGACGAGGTCGGTGAGCTTGAGCGGACCCATCGGGTGGCGGTAGCCCAGCTCCATCGCCGTGTCGATGTCCTGCGCCGACGCCACTCCTTCCTCGAGCATGCGCATCGCCTCGAGGCCGAGCGCCAGCCCGAGGCGGCTGCTGGCGAATCCGGGAGAGTCCTTCACGGTGATGCAGGTCTTGCCGAGCCGCGCCCCGACGGCGCGTGCCGCCTCCAGCACCTCCGGCGCCGTCCCGGGATGCACCACCAGCTCGAGGAGCGCCATCACCGGCACCGGGTTGAAGAAATGCATCCCGAGAAACCGCTCCGGTCGGGCGAGACCGCCGGCCAGGTCGGCGATGCCGAGCGACGACGTGTTGCTCGCCAGGATCGCCTCGGGGCGGAGCGCCGCATCGATCGCCGCGTACAGCGAGCGCTTGATCTCGATCGACTCGGGGACCGCCTCGATCACCAGGTCGGCCGCCGCCGCCGCGGCGCGCGCATCGGTCGTCGAGCCGAGCCGCCCGAGCGCCTGGTCGCGCGCCGGCGGGTCGAGTTTCCCCTTCGCGACCGCGGTCTCGAGGCCCTCCCGGAGGCGCGCCAGCCCGCGTTCGAGCGGCGGCGCCGCGACGTCCGAGAGGGTCACGTCGTAGCCGGCCTGCAGCGCCGCCTGGGCGATCCCCTGACCCATCGTTCCGGCCCCCACGACCAGCACCCGTTGAATCGGCATGAGTTCCTCCACGGCCGATTATAATGACCGGCATGCCGCCCACCGTGCCGTTCCGTCCCCGTCATGTCGACCTCATCGGCGTCCCGCTCGACCTCGGCGCCGGGCGCCGTGGCGTCGACATGGGTCCGTCGGCCGTGCGGATCACCGGCCTCGGGGCGCGTCTCGCCGCCCTCGGCCTCGTGGTTTCCGATCTCGGGGACGTGGACGTCCCGCTCCCCGAGACGACGCCGGTGGGCGGGGAGCGGCAGCGCTATGTCGCGGAGATCGCCGCGGTCTGCCGCGCGGTCGCGAACCTGACCCGCGCGGCGGTGTCCGAGGGGCGCACGCCGATCTGCATCGGCGGCGACCACTCGCTCGCGGCCGGGTCAATCGCCGGGGTGGCGCAGGCGCTCGGGGCGAAGGGGGGCCGGCTCGGCGTGATCTGGGTCGACGCGCACGCCGACATGAACACACCCGAGACCTCCCCCTCGGGGAACGTGCACGGCATGCCGCTGGCCGCCTGCCTCGGTCAGGGGCCGGAGTCGCTGGTCGCGATCGGCGGCGGCGCCAGCGTGCGACCGGAGGACGTGGCGCTCCTCGGCATCCGCAACCTCGACGAGCGCGAGCGCAATCACGTGCGCCAGAGCGGGGTGCGCGCCTACACCATGTCGGACGTCGACCGCCGCGGCATCGGCCCGATCCTCGAGGAGATTCTCGGCACCATCGGCGCGCGCACCCAGGGCCTGCACCTGAGTCTCGACCTCGACGGGCTCGACCCCGAGGTCGCCCCGGGCGTCGGCACGCCGGTGCGCGGCGGCCTGTCGTATCGCGAGGCGCACCTCCTGTGTGAAATGGTGGCGGAGAGCGGCCGGCTGGCGGGGATCGATCTCGTCGAGCTCAACCCGACGCTCGACGTGCGCAACCGCTCGGCCGAGGTCGGGGCCGAACTGATCCTCTCGGCCCTCGGTCAGACCATCCTGTAGGCGATCGCGCGCTACTCTTCGGCGAGCCGGGCGACCCGCACCCGCGCCGGTCGGAGGAGCGCCGCGCCCAGCCGGTACCCGGGTTCGAGCTCCTCGACCACCACGCCGTTCATCGCCGGATCGGCGGTGATCTCGGTCGACACCGCCTCGGCGACCCCGGGGTCGAACGGCTCCCCGCTGGTGTGGATCGCCTCGACCCCCTCGGCGGCGAGCGCCTGCCGCAAGCGCTCGCGGATGAGCGCCACCCCCTCGGCGAGGCCCGCCTCGCGCCCGGCGCCGCGCGCCGCCGCGAGCGCCCGATCGAGATCGTCGAGCACCGGCAGGACGCGGCGCATCAGCTCGGCGCGCGCGATGTCGACGCGCCGCTCGAGATCGCGCGACAGCCGCTCGCGGAAGGCGTCGCGTTCCTGGTCGATCTTGCGGTAGGCCGCGGAGATCTCGCGCGTGCGGCGTTCCGCCTCCTCGACCCGGGCGCGCAACTCCTGCACGACGGTCGGCTCGCGCGGCGGGTCGTCCGGGGCGGGATCGCCCTCGTCATAGCGCGGCCGACGATCGACCACGGTGAAGGACGGCTCGGCGTCGGGCCCGGGGGCCGGCGCGCCGGCGCCGCGCGCCGTCTCGGGCGTCTTGGGGTCGGCCATCACCGCCCCGTCAGCCGTTTGATCCGCTCCGGGATCGGCGGGTGGGTGCTGAACAGCCTCTGGAAGCCCGCCGCGCTGAAGGGGTTGACGATGAACAGGTGGTTCGAGGTGGGGTTGGCGCTCAGCATCGGGATCCGCTTGCTGTATTGATCGAGCTTCCCGAGCGCGCTCGCGAGGGCGTACGGGTTGTGGGTCATCCCGGCCCCCGACGCGTCGGCCTGGTACTCGCGCGAGCGCGACACCGCCTTCTGGATCATCATCGCGCCGATCGGCGCGACGATCGCGGTGGCGAGGAGGACGATCGGGTTGGGGCCGTCGCGATCGTCGCGCCCGCCGATGCCGAACAGGGCCGACCATTTCGCCATGTTGGCGATCACCATCACCGCCGAGGCGAGCGTGGCGGCGACCGACGAGATCAGGATGTCGCGGTTGTGGACGTGCGCCAGCTCGTGCGCCAGCACGCCCTCCATCTCCTCGGCGGTCAGGAGCCGCATGATGCCCTGGGTGACCGCGACCGCGGCATGCGACGGATTGCGCCCGGTGGCGAAGGCGTTGGGCGCCTCCTCCGGCAGGATGTAGACCCGCGGCATCGGCATGCCGTTCCGGCCGGTGAGCCGCTCGAGGATTTCATAGAGCTGCGGCGCCTGTTCGCGGCTGACCGGCTGCGCGCCGTGCATCGCCAGCACGATCTTGTCCGAGAACCAGTAGGAGAAGAAGTTCATCCCGGCGGCGAAGAGCAGGGCGATCACCATGCCCTGCCGGCCGCCGATGGCGCCGCCGACCACGACGATCAGCGCCGACAGGAGCCCCAGGAAGAACGCGGTCTTGATCGTGTTCATTCACTTCACCTCGACGCGGATGGAGGCGGCGCGCGCCTCGGGCCGCTTGGGGAGCAGCACCTCGAGCACGCCGTTCTTCTGCACCGCGCGGATGCCCGCCTGATCGACGTTCTGCGGCAGGCTGAACGAGCGCACGAACGGCCCATGCGGCCGTTCGGCGCGATGGAAATCCTCGGGACGCGCGTCACCCGTCGCCCGCCGGTCGCCGCGCAGCGTCAGGGTGTTGTCGTCGACCCGCACCTCGATCTCCCCCTGCTCCATGCCGGGGAGGTCGGCGCGCAGCACGATCCGGTCGGCGGTCTCGACGATATCGACCGCCGGCGACCACTGGCCGGCCTCGACCTCGTCCTGTCCGCGCTGGCGCGCCATGGTCTCCTGGAACAGGCGGTTCATCCGGTCCTGGATCGCCAGGAGATCGCGGAACGGGTCCCAACGCGTCGTCGTCATCCCTTCCTCCCGCGGCGGGGCGCGGACGCCGCCGCCTCCGGAGCCGCGGCGGCCGCCGCTTCGGGGGCGGCCGCGATCGGCTCGAACGTCACCTGCCCGGCGCGCGCGTCCCAGTCGGCCCGGATGCGCGCCCCCGGCGCGAACGCTCCCTCGAGAACCCGCCGGGCCAGCGGGTCCATCACCAGGCGCTGCAAGGTCCTTTTGAGGGGTCGTGCGCCGTACTCCGCATCGTACCCGATCTCGGCCAGCCGGGACCTGAGCGCCGGAGTCATCTCGATCGCCAGACCGCGCTGCGCGAGCAGGTTTCCGAGGCGCGCCGCCTGGATGTCGACCACCGCCTGCAGGTCCTCGCGCGACAGGGCGCGGAACAGGATCACCTCGTCGATGCGGTTCAGGAATTCGGGTCGGAAGTGCGCCTTCAGTTCCTGATCGACCTTCGCCCGGAGCGCCACGCGGTCGCTCCCGGTCCATGCCTGGATCAAGGGGCCGGCGAGGTTCGAGGTCATGACGATGAGGGTGTTCTTGAAATCGACGACCCGGCCCTTGCCGTCGGTCAGCCGGCCATCCTCGAGAATCTGCAGGAGCGCGTTGAAAACGTCCGGATGGGCCTTCTCGATCTCGTCGAACAACACCACGGCGTAAGGCTTGCGGCGCACCGCCTCGGTCAACTGCCCGCCTTCATCGTGGCCGACGTACCCCGGCGGGGCACCGATGAGCCGCGCCACCGAGTGCTTCTCCATGTACTCCGACATGTCGAGACGAATCATCGCCTTCTCGCTGTCGAACAGGAATTCGGCGAGCGCCCGCGCCAGCTCGGTCTTGCCGACGCCGGTCGGCCCCATGAAGAGGAAGGAGCCGATCGGCCGGCCCGGGTCGGCGAGCCCGGCGCGCGCCCGGCGCACCGCCTGGCTCACCAGGGTCACCGCTTCCTCCTGGCCGACCACGCGCTGCCGGAGGCGCTCCTCCATCCGGAGGAGTTTCTGCACCTCGCCCTCGAGCATCCGGCTGACCGGGATGCCGGTCCAGCGCGACACGATGGCGGCGATCTCCTCCTCGTCGACCTCCTCCTTCAGCATCGGCGCGAAACCCTGCGGCAGGGTCTGCGGCTTCGCCTGGGCCGCGGCGAGTCGCTTCTCGAGCGCCGCGATCTCGCCGTACTTGACCTCGGCGGCTTTCTGGAGGTCGCCGGCGCGCTCCGCCTGCGCGGCGCGCACGCGCGCCTGTTCGAGACTCTCCTTGAGGCTCCGGAGCTCCTGGTTGGCGGCCTTCTCCGCCTGCCACTGCGCCCGGCGCGCGTCGATGGCGTCGCGCAGCCCCCCCAGCTCCCGGCCGATCTCCTCCAGTCGCTTGCGGCTGGCCGGATCGGTCTCCTTCTCGAGCGCCTTCTGCTCGATCTGCAGCTGCAGGGCGCGGCGCTCCAGGGTGTCGAGCTCCTGGGGAAGCGAGTCGATGGTGATCCGCAGGCGCGATGCGGCCTCGTCGATCAGATCGATCGCCTTGTCGGGCAGGAAGCGGTCGGTGATGTAACGCGCGGAGAGGGTCGCCGCGGCGATCAGCGCCGCGTCCTTGATGCGCACCCCGTGGTGCACCTCGTACTTCTCCTTGAGTCCGCGCAGGATGGCGAGCGTGTCCTCGACGCTCGGCTCGCCGACCAGCACCGGCTGGAAGCGGCGCTCGAGCGCGGCGTCCTTCTCGATGTGCTTGCGGTACTCGGCGATCGTCGTGGCGCCGACGCAGCGCAGCTCGCCGCGCGCCAGGGCAGGCTTCAGCATGTTCGACGCGTCGATGGATCCCTCGGCGGCGCCGGCGCCGACCAGCGTGTGCAACTCGTCGATGAACAGGATGTAGCGCCCTTCCGACGATTCGACCTCGCGGAGAAGCGCCTTGAGACGGTCCTCGAACTCGCCGCGGAACTTGGTGCCGGCGACCAGCGCGCCGAGGTCGAGCGCCACGATCTCCTTGTTCTTGAGACCCTCGGGGATGTCGCCGTCGACGATGCGGCGGGCGAGACCCTCGACGATGGCGGTCTTGCCGACGCCCGGCTCGCCGATCAGGACCGGGTTGTTCTTGGTCCGGCGCGACAACACCTGCACGACGCGGCGGATCTCCTCGTCGCGGCCGATGATTGGGTCGAGCTTGCCGCGGCGCGCCAGGTCGGTGAGGTTGCGGGCATATTTCTCCAGGGTCTGGAACGACTGCTCGGGATCCTGCGAGGTCACGCGCTGGGAGCCGCGGAGATTCCTGACGCCTTCGAGGAGTTTGCCGGTGTCGACGCCGGCGTCGCGCAGCAGATCGGCGGCCGCCCCGCGGGCC
>DATKFL010000277.1:0-4686 GCA_035511355.1 Dongiaceae bacterium | reverse complement strand
CATGGGCGACCCGCCGGCACCCCCCGGCGCCACGGGAATTAGCGGCGGCTGAAACCCGAAGACTGTCAATTTCGGCCGTCCCGCGCCAAGAAACTCCTTGCCCGCAGCCCTTTCTGGTCGTAAAAGATTCCATCCGGACGTGCGATCTGGGGGGAGCGTCCGGGTGTCGCCGAATCCCGTCCCGACAGATCCGATTCCGGAGTTCAGGAGGAGACGATGCGTCGAGCCCTTTCGTTGTGCGTGGCCGCGGCCGCGGTGATGACTCTCGCGGGGGGCCGGATCGAGGCGGCTCCCGCCGGCGAAGCGGTGCGCGCCGGCGACCTCGCCGTGCAGCTGGCCCGCGCGGCCGGCGTCCGCCTGCCGGCGGAGGCTCCGGAGAAGCGCGCCGCCGAATTCCTGCGGGCGCGCGGCATCACCCTGGCGCCGACCGCGGACACCCCGCTCATGGCGGGCGATCTGGTGGTGGTGGCGCGATCTCTCGGCGTGCCGGTCAGCGCCGCGGCGCCCGCCACCGCCGTCACCCCGGCGCAGGCGACCGCCTTCGTCGGCGCGGTGCGCGGCACCCTGCGCGCGGTCGCGAACGGCCATGGAAATGGAAATGGCGGCGACAAGGAAGGCGACATCAACGCCTCCTGCCGTGGTCGCGAGGCCCGCTCGGGCCGCAATGGAACCCCGGCCAGCCCGGCCGATCCCAACGCCACCGCGCCGCCGTGCGACGGCGAGGAGCCGACGCCCTAAACCGGGACGGTTCAGCGCGCGGGCGCGCGCCTCCACAGGAAGTAGACCGGAATCCCGGTCAGCACGATCATCAGCCCGGGCCAGGTGTACCCGGGCTTCTCCACCAGCAGGATCAGCATGATCGCCGCACTGAGCGCGACGTAGATTCCCGGCAGCCACGGGTAGCCGGGGACGCGGTACGGCCGCGCCAGGTCGGGGCGTCGCATCCGGAGCGCGAACAGACCGGCGACCGTGAGCGCGTAGAACAACATCGCGGCCATGATGATGTAGTCGAGGAGATTGCCGTACGTCCCCGACAGCGTCAGGAGCGCCGCCCAGATTCCCTGCAGCGCCAGCCCCCACGCCGGCACCATCCGCTCGTTGAGCTCGCCCGCCTTCCGGAAGAAGAGGCCGTCGCGCGCCATGGCGTAGTAGAGGCGCGGTCCCGAGAGGATCAGCCCGTTCTCGCACCCGAAGGTCGAGATGATCACGAAGACGGCCATCACCACGGCGCCGATCGGACCGAGGAGGACCTGCACCGCCGCGGTGCCGACCCGATCCTCCGAGGCGTGCGCGATCCCCCGCGCCAGCGGCGTCGCTCCGGCCGGGTCTCCCTGCATCGGCAGGAGCACGAGGTAGGCGACGTTCGCCAGGAGATACAGGAGGATGACGATTCCCGTGCCGAGCGCCATGCTGCGCGGCAGGTTGCGGTGCGGCTCCTTCACTTCCTCGCCGGCGAAGGCGATGTTGTTCCAGGCGTCCGCCGAGAAGAGCGACCCGACCATCGCCGCCCCGAGCACGAGAAAGAACGACACGCCGCCGAAGCCGCTGCCGAAGAAGCGGCCTCCGGAGAAGTTCGCCGCCACCGCCTCCGGCTGGATGCGCCCGAGGAACGGGACGACGGCGAGGAGCGCCAGCGCGCCGATTTTCGTCGCGGTGAACAGGTTCTGCGTCCACTTGGCGGTCTTGATGCCGCGCGTGTTGAGCCAGGTCAACCCCGCCACGACCAGGATCGCGATCAGCCGCTGCGACGTGATCGAGAAATCGGCCGCGCCGGCGTGCAGCGGCACCAGCCGGTTCTCCGGCGAGATCCAGGGCACCATGACGCCCATGAACTTGGCGAAGGCCACCGCCACCGCCGCGATCGTGCCGGTCTGGATGACCAGGAAGAGGGTCCAGCCGTACAGGAAACCGACCAGCGGTCCGAACGCCTCGCGCAGGTAGACGTACTGCCCGCCGGCGCGCGGGAACATCCCGGCCAGCTCGCCGGAGGCGAGCGCCGCGAACACCGTCAGGACGCCGGTCGCGGCCCAGACCGCGAGCAGCCACACCGGCGAACCGACCTGGCGGGCGATGTCGGCCGAAACGATGAAGATGCCGGAGCCGATCATCGACCCGGCGACCACCATCGTCGCGTCGAAGAGGCTCAGTTCACGTCGGAAACCGCGGGATTCCGTGGCGTTGTCGGGGGTCATGCGTCCTTTCTCGAGGCGCAGGGTGCCGCCCGGGAAACCGGCGGCGGATTATTCGGTGCGGCGCTTTCGACTGTCAAGGCGATCGCGCCGGGCGCGGCGCCTACTCCGACCAGACGATTTCCGATCGGATGGTGGCGGAGGGTCCGCCGTAGTCGAGGGTGACGTCGAAGGCGCCGATTTGACCCGGGGCGAGACTTCCGGGACGGAGATCGGTCTCCGCCTGCGCCGCCACCTGGCCGCCGCTCATCAGCACCTTCACCCGCACGCGCGCCAGGCGGGCCGGCGCCGTGCCGGAGTTGCGCACCCGGCCGTGCACCCGCAGACCTCCCTGCGGCAGGTTGTCGTGATCGTTCTCGAGGAAGACCAGCTCGGCGCCCCGGGTCGCCGGCATGCCGACCATTCCCGGCGCCGGTTGCCCGCCGGCGTGCGACGCGGGGCGGGTGGTGAACGACCCCTCGGCGGAAAGAGTCGGAGCCGTCTCCCCGGTCGCGGCCGGCTCCGAAGAGCCGGCGACCAGCGACTCGTCGGTGCCGGCGATTTTCTTCCAGGCGGCCATCGCGAGCAGCCCGGCCACCGCGATCATCAGCAGGGCCGGGAGGAGCGGCAGCCCGCGGCGCGCCGCGGCGGGATCGACGCCCGAGTCCGGTTCGACGGCGACCCCCGGCTGCGGCCGTCGCGCGGCGCCCCGCGGGCCGATCGGCAGCGTGCGCGCGGAGCCGCTCGGCGTGGCGCCCGGTGCGGCGCCCGCCACCGCGCCCGGGGCGCCCTCGATCGACGCACGCTTCACGGTGGCGCCGACCGGGTCGACGACCCCGTCCGGCGCCAGGTCGGCGAGCGCCCGATCGATGGCGGCGATCAGCGCGTCGTAGTCCTGGAAGCGCTCGTTCGGCCGCTTCGCCATCATCTTCTGGATGATGGCGGCGACCGGGAAGGGGACGTCGGCGTTGAGCGCGCGTGGCGAGCGCAGCGGCTCGTTCATGTGCTTCAGGATCATGGCCACCGCGGTCGGCGCCTGGAACGGCAGGCGACCCGCCACCAGGTGGTAGAACGCCGCTCCGAGGGAGTAGATGTCGGAGCGCCGGTCGAGCGTCCCGCCCTGCGCCTGCTCGGGGGAGATGTACCCCGGCGAGCCGAGCACCTGGCCGGTGGCGGTCAGGCCGGTGTCGGTGCCGGCCGCCTTCGCGAGACCGAAGTCGGTGATCTTCACGACCCCGTCGCCGGCGAGCATCAAGTTGCTCGGCTTCACGTCGCGGTGGATGAGGCCGCGATCGGCGGCGTGCCGGAGGCCGATCGCCGACTGGCGGATCAGGCTCAGGGCGAAGCGTGCCTCGACCGCTCCCTGCTGGCGCACCAGGCTTTCGAGAGAGCGGCCGCGGATCAGCTCCATCGCGAAGTACGGGATCGCTCCCTCCTGCCCGGTGGCGTAGATCTGCGTGATGTTGGGATGGTTGAGCGAGGCGGCGGCACGCGCCTCGCGCGTGAAGCGGGCGACGAACTCGGTGTCGGCGGCGAGGGCCGGGAGGAGCGTCTTCAGCGCCACCTCGCGCTCGAGCGCCTCGTCGAGCGCGAGATAGACCCGCCCCATGCCACCGGTGCCGAGGAGCGCGACGACCCGGTAGGGGCCGAACCGCTCCGGGAGCGGCTCCCTGGTCGCGGGCGGGGGAGCGGCGCTCATCGCTCAGTGCCGGCCGAAGAGGCCGAGAAGCCCCTTCTTCGCGGGGGCGAGCCGGTCGAGGGCCTCGGTGGCCGCCTTGTTCCCCGGCTCCCACTTGAGCGCATCGCGGTAGGTCTCGATCGCCTTGTCGGGATGACCGGAGCGCTCGTACAGCCCCGCGAGATGGACGTACGGGCGGGCGCTCGAGGGAGCGAGCTCGATCGCCTTGTTGAGGTTCTGCTCGGCTTCCTTGCGCAGCCGCGGATTCCTCGCCTGGGTCGCGCCGAGCATCTCGAAGTACTCCGATTTCGTCGGGTCCTGCTGGCAGGCGTTGGCGAAGAAGCCGAGCGCCTCGGCCAGCTTGCCGCGGTCGAGGTGCTCGCGACCGCTCCTGAAGTTGAGACGCGCCAGCTCGGTCGTGTCGGCGGGGCCGTTGTTCTGCCGGCCGCCCGCCTTCGCGGCCTCCTCGGCGTCGTAGCGCTGCCGCGCCTCGGGGTTCGAAAGGGTGGCGTACGCCTCGGTGATGCGCGCGAACACCTTCTCCGCGCTCGGCTTCATGTCCTCGCGCTGGAACTTGTCGGGATGGAAGCGGCGGGTCAGCGCGTAGTAGGCGCGCCGCACCTCGTCGGTCGGCGCGCCGCGCGCCACGCCGAGCGCCTGGTACAGGTCCAGCGAATCGATCTGCTCGAAGCGGATCAGCATCTCGCGCTCCAACTCGGCGGCGTTGGTCACCGGGGCCGCCTTCGGCACCTGCGCGCGCTTCGGCACCAGCGTCGGCCGCGAGGCTCCGGGCCGGCCGCCGGCCTTGCCCGCGGGACGGAGCGGGCGGGCGCCCGGCTT
>DATKFL010000276.1:0-2688 GCA_035511355.1 Dongiaceae bacterium | reverse complement strand
GGTGTGCTGCGCAACGCCTCGGGCCAGGCGCTGGACGGCAACTACGACATGATCTTCGGCTTCTGGAGCGCCGCGTCGGGGGGCGACGAGATCCTCATCGACGACTGGAGCCAGGGGGTGGGCGGGCCGGTCCAGGTGTCGAAGGGCCTGTTCAACGTGCAGCTCGGCGCCGGATTCCCCAGCGACGGACACGGCCCCGGGATCTACACGTCGCTGGCGCAGGTGTTCCGCGACTACACCGCCGTCTACCTCGAGGTGAAGGTCGGCGCCGAGACCCTGACGCCGCGCACCCTGCTGCTTTCCGCACCCAGCGCCTTGAACAGCGACTACCTCGACGGCAAGAACAGCGCCGACTTCATCGACACCTCGGCGACACCGCAGACCAAGGCGGGGCAACTGTTCTGCGGCGACGGGGTGTATGCCATGTCGTCGAGCGGCGGCTACGGCACCGAGTCGTACGGCGCCACCGCCGGCGGCTTCTTCAAGGACGCCAACAGCTCCGGCTTCGGCTGGATCGGCTACGGCGACCGTGGCATCCACGCCAGCGGCTCGGAGATGGGGGCCTACTTCAAGGACACCGACCAGAGCGGCTACTCCGAGATCGGCAGCGGCGACTACGGCCTCAAGGCGTACGGCAACACGATGGGCGGCCGCTTCCAGGATCTCGACTCGTCGGCCTTCGCCTACGCGGCCTATGGCGACCAGGGCGTCTATGCGAGCGGCAACGTGGATGGCGTCTTCGGGATCAGCGCGAACGCCACCGGGTACGGCGTCCACGGGCAAGGCGGCGGGTCCGGCGGGTTCTTCCAGGATCGCTTCGCCACCGGGCAGGCGGAGGTCGGCAAGGACAACCGCGGCATCGAAGCGCAGGGCTCGGAGATGGGTGGCTTCTTCAAGGACACCGACAACACCTCGTTCGCCTACATCGCCTACGGCAACTTCGGAGCGGAGGGTCTCGGGACGACGGCGGGCGGCTACTTCAGCGACAACGACCTGGCCGACAGCGGCTACGCCTACGTCGGGTACGGCGATTTCGGCATCCAGGGATTCGGCGAGTCGTCGGGCGGCTACTTCAAGGACTCCAACAGCACTGGCATGGCGTTCCTCGGAGATGGCGACTGGGGGCTGGCCGCCTACGGGTCGGACCGTGGCGGCTTTTTCTCGCAGACCGGCGGCTCGGGGACCGCCATGGTCGCCTGGAACGATCGCGGCGTCCAGGCGAGCGGCGACGATGCCGGAGCCTACTTCAGCGATCTCAATTCCTCGTCGTTCGCGCTGCTCGGCTACGGCTCCTACAAGATCTACGGCTCGGGGGCGATGTCGTTCGTGCAGAACCATCCGACCGACAAGGATCGGGTCATCGTCTACACCGCCCCCGAGGGGGACGAGACCGCCACCTACACCCGCGGGACCGCGAAGCTGGTGAACGGCGAAGCGCGCGTGCCGCTCGGGGAGACCTTCGCCTGGGTCACCAATCCCGACCTCGGGCTGACCGCTTACGTCACGCCGCACGACCGGCCGGTTCCGCTGGCGGTCGACACGCTGACCACCGACACCCTGACCGTGCACGGACCGGCGGGGGAGAACCTGGTGTTCGACTACATCGTCTACGGTCTGCGGATCGGATTCGAGGAAACCACCGTCGTCCAGGAGAAAGTGCAGGAGGCGCGCATCCCGTCGATGGCCGATCACCGGCGGCGGATGGCGGAGCATCCCGAGATGCGTCGATTCACAGCACAGGATCGATTCGACAAGATGGAGAAGGCGGAGGGGCGGCCGGCCAAGGCCGGCGGTGCTGCCCTGGCGCTGCGGTCGGCGGTCGAGGAGTTCGACCCGGCGCGGCATGGCCGCCCGCACGCCGACCGCGAGCCGAATGCGGAGCCGGCGGGCGTGCTGATGACAGCGCCGGCACGCCGACCGACGGCGGGGGCGGTTGCGGTAGACCCCGGAGAGGCGGGGCTCGGCCTATCGGGCTCCAGCGCGTCCAGCGCCGGCGCGTCCGGCACCCGCCTGGCGGACCAGCCGCTCTCGACACGAACCGCGGGGGAGCCGGGAGACCGGCTGGCTCGTGAGCCGCACGGCATCGAGGCGCTGCCGATCGTCCAGGTCAGCGAACCGGTCGAGGCCGGCGACGTGCTGGTCGCCGACCTGGACGCGCCCGGAGTGATGCGGCGCGGAACGAGCGCGGCCGACCACGCGGTCATCGGCATCGTCGCCGGCGATCCGGGGATGCAGTTCGCGAACGGCGCCGCGGAATCCAGCGGGGGGGCGCGCGGTGAAGCGCGCGGCGAAGCCCCGGTGACCCTGTCGGGCTTCGCGCTCTGCAAGGTCGATGCGTCGTACGGCGCCATCCGGGTGGGAGACCTCCTGGCGACTTCGCCGACGACCGGACGCGCCATGCGCGCCGACCAGCCGGCCGCCGGCACAATCCTCGGCAAGGCGCTCGAGCCGCTCGCCTCCGGAACCGGGACGATTCGCGTTCTGGTAACGCTGCGATGAGGCGCTGGGCGGCTGTTTCAATCTTTCTGGCGGCCGGGTGGCTCGTTCTCGGGGCGAGCGCTGTGCCCGCACAGGAAAGCGCCGGCTACAACCTGAAGGAGCACACCGTCAACGCGGCCGGCCACCCCAATGCGGCCACGATCATGACCTCGGCCGGCTACCGCATCAGTCTCGATGCAGTCGGCGACG
>DATKFL010000275.1:0-15391 GCA_035511355.1 Dongiaceae bacterium | reverse complement strand
CGAAGAAGGAGCAGCGGCGCCGCTTCCTCGAGCGGCTGGATCGTCCGGAGAAGAACTGGAAGTTCTCCGCGGCGGATCTCGCCGAGCGCTCGTTCTGGGACGACTACATGGAGGCGTACGAGGAGATGGTGCGCCGCACCGCGACGGCGGAGGCGCCCTGGTACGTCGTGCCGGCCGACAACAAGTGGTTCACCCGGCTGGTGGTGGCGGCGGCGGTGATCGACGGGCTCGCCGATCTCGGGCTGCACTACCCCAAGGTCACGCCGGAGCAGGAACGGGCGCTGCAGGCGGCGCGCAAGGACCTGCGCGGCGCGACCCGGCGCCCGACGCGGCGCCGGCGCTGATCGGCGCGCCCCGCGGGCTGCCGATCAGCCGGTCGCGCGGCCGTCGTCGCCGCCTTCCGGCTCCAGCACGTAGCCGATGCCGCTGATCGTCCGGAGGTAGCGCGGCGTCGCGGGGTCGGCTTCCAGCTTGCGGCGCAGACGGTGCACCAGCTGCTTGAGCATCTGTCGATCACCCGACCCGCGGCGACCCCAGACGTGCGTCGTCAGCCGCTCGGTCGGCAGCGTGTGACCGGCGCTGGCCAGGAGCATCTGCAGCAGCCGGAACTCGAGCTGGGTCAGTCGCACCGGGTCGGCGCCGCGCACCGCGACGCTCTGACGCTCGACGTCGAGGGCGAGATCGCCGCGGGTCGTCGCGGCGGCCGGCTCGGCGCCGGTGCGGCGCAGCTGGGCCCGCACCCGCGCCAGGAGCGTGCGCGGCGAAAACGGCTTGGCGAGGTAGTCGTCGGCGCCCAGGTCGAGGCCGCGCACCTGGTCCTCCTCGCCGGCGCGCACCGTGAGCATCATGACCGGGGTGCGCGCGCCGCCGGCGCGCAGGCGCTTGAGCACCTCGAATCCGTTGACCCGCGGCAGGTTCACGTCGAGAAGCACGAGGTCGGGCTTCTCCCCCTCGAAGGCGGTGATCGCGGCGGGGCCGTCGCCGGCCTCGACGACGAAGTAGCCGGCGCCGCGCAGGGTGAAGGCGATCAGCCGCTGCAGCTCCAGGTCGTCGTCGACGACGAGGATCTTCATGCGGAAGGCGGCGCCGGCCCGCCGATCGCCGGCAGGACGACGCACATCCGGGTGCCGCCGCCGGGGCCCGCGGCGCGCGCCTCGACCCGGCCGCCGTGCCGCTCGACGATCGACTTCACGATGAACAGCCCCAGGCCCATGCCGCTCTCTTCGGGCTCCTCGCCCGGCGAACGCATGAAGCGCTCGAAGAGTAGCACGCCCCCTCCGGGCGGCAGCCCGGGCCCCTCGTCCTCGACCCAGAGCGACACCTCGCCGTTCGCGGCGCTGCCGCCGACCTTGATCGTCGAACCGGGGGGCGCGAACTTGTTGGCGTTGGCGAGCAGGTTGACGAACACCTGCACGAGACGCGGCCCGTCGCCGGTGAGCGGCGGCAGCGGATGCGGCAGGTCGACGTCGAGACTCTGGCCGCGCAGGCCGAGCAGCGGCGCGGTCAGCGCGATCGCCTGATCGACCACCTCATCGAGCGCCAGCGGCTGCTTCCGGATCGCCCCCTGGCCGGCGTCGAGACGGACGCTCTCGAGGAGGTTGTCGATCAGCTGGGTCAACCGGAGGGTGCCGCGCTCGAGCGAGGCGATCAGGTCGCGCGCCTCGTCCGGCGTCAGATCGGGCAGGCGATCGCGGAGCAGCTCGATCGACGCCAGCTGCGCGCTCAGCGGGGTGCGGAACTCGTGGGTGATGTTGGCGAGGACAGTGTCGCGCAGGCGGCGCGTCGCCTCGACCTCGGTCTCGTCGCGCATCACCTGGAACTGCTGGGTCGGGACGCCGGCGCCGCCCGCGTCGGCGGCGGGCGGGGCGCTGGTGATCACGACCGAGCGGCGCTGCCCGTCGGCGAGCAGCAGATGCTCGGTGGCGCGCGCGCCGCCCCGGAACCGGGCGTGCACGATCGGGCAGCGCTCCTCGCACGGCCGCACGCCGTCCGGTCCCTGCGGCTTGAGCACGTCACCGCAGAAGCGGCCGACCGCCGCGGCCGCGTCGATGCCGAGGAGCGCCGCCGCCTGCGGGTTCAGGTAGCGCACCCGCCGCTGCCGGTCGACCGAGAAGACCCCCTCGACGATGCCGGTCAGGATCGCCTCGGCCTCGGCGCGCCGGCCTCCCAGCTCCGCGGTCAGGGTCAGGAGCCGCGCGCGCATCTCGTCCATGGTGTTGGCGAGGTCCCCCATCTCGGCGCCGGGGGCGTGCGGGATCGGCGTCGTCAGGTCGCCGCGGCCGATGCGCGCCGAGGCGCGGGTCAGGTCCGAAAGCGGCTGCACGAGGCGGCGGCCGACGACGACGCTGAACAGCGCCGCGAAGCCGCCGACCACGACGCCCATGATGAGCAGCGAGTGCACCAGGCGGCGCACCGGGCGGTCGACGTCGGCGGTCGGCAGCCAGGCCTCCACCACCGCCGCCACCTCACCGGGCCGCGGCTCGAGCGGCTCGACCGCGAGGAAGACGCCGCCTTCGTCGACCCGCTCCGCCGCGGCGGTGCCGTCGTAGGCGACCCGGCCGCGCACCGCGGCGCGCGCCGACTCGCTCTCGAGCGCCTCGCGCCGCGGCAGGATCGCGACCGGCAGCCCGGCGCTCGAGGCGATGTCGCCGGTGAAGGCGTCGTCGGCGATCTGCGCGGTCAGGAGACGCGCGCGCGGCGCGGCGTCGAGCGGCACCACCGCCGCGAGGACGAAGCCGCTCTTCCCTTTCGGGGCGGGGGCGAGGAACCATCCCGGCCGGCCGGGGTCGAGCGCCGCGAGGAAGGCCCAGTCGAGATCCCCCGAGCCGCGCGCGAACACCTTGCCGTCGAGGATCAGCGCCGCGCCGCTGAGTCCGCTGGTCACCCGGAAGTCCTCGAGGAACTCGCTCAGCGCGCGCGGGTCGGGAACGGCGAGCAGCCGCACGAACGAGGGCTTCTCGGAAAGGATCTTCCCGGCGGCGACCAGGTCCCCGCCCGCCCGCTCGATCGCCTGGCGCGCGCTCTGACCGGCGAGCTGCACGCGCGCCACCGCCTGCTCGTCGGCCAGCCGGCGCAGGCGGGCGCTGCCGGCCACGACGACGCCGAGGACCGCCGCCGCGACCAGGCCGACGTTCACGCCGATCAGGAGGGTGCCGAGGCTCAGTCGACGCATGGGGTCATCATAACGGAGCCCGGCTCAGGTCAGCCGGCGCCCCGATTTCCATTCCACCAGCCCCTTGATCACGAGAGTCGCGAGCGCCACGAGCGTCAGGAGCGACGCGACCGCGAAGGCGGCGGAGATCTGGTACTCGTTGTACAGGATTTCGACGTGCAGCGGGATGGTGTTGGTGACCCCGCGCACGTGCCCCGAGACCACCGACACCGCGCCGAACTCCCCCATCGCGCGGGCGTTGCACAGGACGATGCCGTACAGCAGGCCCCACTTGATCTTCGGCAGGCTGACCCGCAGGAAGGTCTGCCAGCCCGAGGCGCCCAGCGTCAGCGCCGCCTCCTCCTCGTCGCTCCCCTGCGACTGCATCAGCGGGATCAGCTCGCGCGCCACCAGGGGCGAGGTGATGAACAGCGTGGTCAGGACGATCCCCGGGAGCGCGAAGATGATCCGGACGTCGTGCCGCTGCAGCCACGGCCCGACCAGGCCGTGCGCGCCGAACAGCAGCACGAAGATCATCCCGGCGATCACCGGCGAGACGCTGAACGGCAGATCGATGATCGTGGTCAGGAGGTTCCGTCCGCGGAAATCGAACCGGGCGATGAGCCAGGCCGCCGCGAGCCCGAAGACCAGGTTGATCGGCAGCACCAGCGCGGCGGTCAGGAGGGTCAGCCGCACCGCGGCGAGGGCGATCGGGTCGGTCACCGCGGCGGCGTAGGCGGCCGCGCCGTCCCGGAACGCCTCGACGAACACCACGAACAGCGGCGTCAGCAGGAACAGGGTCACGAACCCGACCGCGACGGCGATCAGGATCCAGCGCACCAGCGCCGGCTCGCGCAGTCCCCCTTCCTCGGCGGGCGGGGCGATCAATGGACCCTCCGCCCGGTGAGGGCGTTGACCACCAGGAGGACCGCGAACGACGCGAGCAGGAAGACCAGCGCGATCGCGGTCGCGCCGGCGTAGTCGAACTGCTCCAGCTTGATCATGATGAGCAGCGGGGTGATCTCCGACCGCAACGGCATGTTGCCGGCGATGAAGATGACCGACCCGTATTCGCCGAGCCCGCGCGCGAAGGCGAGGGTCGCGCCGGTCAGGGTCGCCGGCAGCAGTTCCGGCAGGATGACGCGCCAGAACGTCTGCAGCCGCCCGGCGCCGAGGCTCGCCGCCGCCCCCTCGACCTGGCGGTCGAGACCGCGCAGCACCGGCTGCACGGTGCGCACCACGAACGGCAGCCCGACGAAGGTCAGCGCGATGACGATCCCGATCGGCGTGTAGGCCACCTTGATGCCGTGCGGCTCGAGATGCTTTCCGAGCCAGCCGTTGGCGGAATAGAAGGTGGTCAGCACGATGCCGGCGACCGCGGTCGGCAGGGCGAACGGCAGGTCGACGAGCCCGTCGATGAGGCGCCGACCCGGGAAGCGGTAGCGTTCGAGCACCCAGGCCAGGAGCAGCCCGAAGAAGGCGTTGACGATCGCCGCGACGAACGCCGCGCCGAACGACAGGCGGTAGGCGGCGAGGGTGCGCGGCGAGGTGATCGTGGCGGCGAACTGCGACCAGGTCAGGGTGGCGGTCTTGAGGAAGAGGGTGGCGATCGGGATGAGGACCACGAGCGCGAGATAGGTGAGGGTGATCCCCATCGACAGGCCGAAGCCCGGCAGGACGCGGCTCCGCCCGCCGCCCGTCTCCGCGCCGGCCGCCGTCGCCGCCATGGGATTATTTCCCGGTCTCCGTGATCTGATCGAAGACCCCGCCGTCGCCGAAGTGCGCCGCCTGCGCCTTCGCCCAGCCGCCGAACACCTCGTCGATGGTGTAGAGGGTCAGCGCCGGGAACGACACCACGGCCTGGTCGGCCGCCGCCTTGGCGCGCGGGCGGTAGTAATGCTTCGCGGCGATCGCCTGCGCCTCCGGCGTGTACAGGAATTCGAGGTAGGCCTGCGCCAGCGCCTTGGTGCCGTGCTTGTTCGCCACCTTGTCGACCACCGCCACCGGCGGCTCGGCCAGGATGCTCGACGACGGCACGACGATCTGGAACTTGCCCTTGCCCAGATCGCGCTCGGCCAGGATCGCCTCGTTCTCCCACGCGATCAGGACGTCGCCGATGCCGCGCTCGACGAAGGTGACGGTGGCGCCGCGCGCGCCGGTGTCGAGCACCGGGACGTTCTTGAAGATGCCGGCCACCAGCGCCCGCGCCTTCGCCTCGTCCCCGCCCGGTTTCCGGAGCGCGTACGCCCAGGCGGCGAGGTAGTTCCAGCGCGCCCCGCCCGAGGTCTTCGGGTTGGGCGTGACGACCGCGATCCCCGGGCGCGCCAGATCCTCCCAGTCCTTGATCCCCTTCGGGTTCCCCTTGCGCACCAGGAAGACGACGGTCGACGTGTAGGGACAGGAGTTCTGCGGCAACCGGGTCTGCCAGTTGCGCGGCAGGAGCCCGCCCTGCGCGATGGCGTCGATGTCGTAGGCCAGGGCCAGGGTCACGACGTCGGCCTCGAGACCGTCGAGAACAGTGCGCGCCTGCTTGCCGGAGCCGCCGTGCGACTGGCTGATGGTCACCGTGTCGCCGGACTTCGCCTTCCAGGCCTTGGCGAAGGCGGCGTTGATCTCCTGGTACAGCTCGCGGGTCGGGTCGTAGGAGACGTTCAGGAGCTTCACCTCGGCGGCCTCGGCCTGCGAACGCAGGGCGAGCGGGGCGGCAAGGGCGAGTACGACGAACGCCGCGGTGACCGTGGCGGCGCGGGCTGCGATCGATCGACGAACGGAGTGGCGCATGGTCGACTCCTTTCGATGAGTATTCGCGAACGGCGGCATGGGGTTCACCACGCCACCTGGAGGCGGTTCAGGAGGACCTGCTCGTCGGGGCGATCGGCTCCGGCCGCGGCGCCGCCGTCGAAGCGGGTCTCGATGTAGTCCAGCATGATCCGGAAATTGCGATTCAGGTACCAGTTGAAGCCGAGGCCGCGGTCGCGCGCGACCCGCGCCGCGCGCGCCGGATCGGCGAAGATCGGGAAGGCATCGTCGTCGACCCGCAACGCGCCGGAACGGGCGACGACCTCGAAGGCGCCCCACTGGTGCGCGCCGGGGTCGTACGGCCGCTTCGGCGTGACTCCCTTGTACGAGGTGGTGTCGTCGGTCAGCAGGCACGAGACGGTCACGCCCCAGGCGCGGTTCTCGAGATCGTCGGTCGTGCCGCCGAGGGTCAGCTCCTGATCGACCTTGACGAGCTCGAGGAGCGATCCGAACCGGCCGGCGAACCAGGAGGCCTGCGGCGCGACCCGGACGCGGCGTCCGTCGGCGACCGTCGTGCCGGCGGCGGTCGGGGCGGTCGCCTGCGTGCCGTCGTTGCGCCAGGCGAACGAGTCGAGCCCGCCCGGCGTCTTGTAGGTCGACAGACCGGTGGCGCGCGGGGTGCCGTCGTTGTGGCCGTAGGTGGCGGCCATCCCGAAGCCGAGCCCCTGGAGCGCGCCGATCGCGGTGCGCTTCCACGGCAGGACGAAGAGGCGCGCCTCGCCGTCCTTGCCGTCGCTCACGTCGCCGTCGGCGCTGCCACCGTCCGGCACGCCGTTCAGGATGCCGGCGTCCCAGACCAGCAACCCTTCCCACGGCTCGCCGTGCATCAGCAGTCCGAGGTCGCGGTTCGGCACCAGGTTGGTCGGCGCTTCGCGCACGACGAACAGCAGATCGGTCGCCGACTGCAGCCGCTCGAGACCGACCGGGCTCTTGAACTTTCCGGCCCGGAGCCGCGCCGACTTCCCGAACTTCCAGTCCATGAAGGCGTCCTGCAGCACCGTCGTGCCGGCGCCGAAATCGGGCATCAGCTTGAACTCGAAGAAGCGCCCCACGCCCCCTTCGAAGATCGGCCGGACCCGGCGCAGGACGAAGGTGTCGATCGCCGGCAGGTCCTCGTCGTGGAGAGCCGCCTGCGCGTCGGCCTGCACGTACCCGCGGATCCGCAGGCTCGCGGCGCCATCGGCCGAGCGGATCGAGAAGCCGTCCTTCCCGACCGCGACGCTCGCGGCGCTCTTCGCCTTCTCGGCGGCCTGCTCACGCGCCAGCTCCTCCTTGCGCTCGAGGATCCGCAGGCGTTCTTCGAGCGTCTCGATCCGCGCCGCGGGATCGGCGGGGGCGTCCGCCTCCGGCGCGGCAGGCGGATCCTCCGCCCGCGCCACCGCGCCGCCGAAGATCCATGCGCTCATCGCCAACCCCATCCAGATGCCTGCCGACCCTCTCCGGATCTCCATCGCGAAACTCCCTCTCTCGCGGTGAGCTCCGGTGATCCGGTCGACACCTCGGGTTGCATGGGTGTGTTGATCCTGCGGCGCTCCGGTCGTCCGGTGGCAGCCATCGCCTATCCCTTCGACCGGGTCTGGTCCCGGCCGACACGAATCTTCTCCTTGCGCTCGATCTGCACCACCGCGCCGTCGTGCACCGTGATCTCGACCGACCCGTAGCGCAGGCCGCGCACCGCCCGGGCGATTTCGCGCAGCAGCGCCTCGGGCGCCGACAGCACGTCCGGTTCCTGGGGGTCATCGGGCGACCGGTTCAGTTCCGCCACGGCTCCTCCGGATGCGGCCGCACGATGAGAAGCGGCCGGTCGTGAACGTCTTCGACGAGCGTGCCGATGAGTCCCGCGAGACTCAGCCGCCCGCGGCTGTCGGGGAGCGGCGCGCCGAGCACCACGAGGTCGTGCTGCCCCTCGCGGACCTGCGCGCGCACCTCGTCGCGCACCAGGCCGCGCCGGAGCGCCGACTGCGAATTGACCCCGAGCAGCGTGAGGGTGCGGTTCCCCGCGGCGAGAAACCGCTCCGCCTGGCGCACCTCGAGATCGCCGTGCGTCGTGCCGAGCACGGTCATCAGGGTCGCCTCGGCGCCGAGATGGCGCACGAGGCGCCCCGCAAACAGCACGTCGGCCTTCGCCGGCTCGCCGACCGCCACGCAGATCAGGACCCGCGACGGCGCCGCGCCGCCGGTCCAGCCCGACTCCGGGGTCGCGCCGGCGGCCGTGCTCGCCCCGGCTCCCGCGCCCGAAGGGACCAGCAGCACGTTGTGGTCGCCCGCCTGCAGCAGGCGCTCGGCCAGCTCGGCGCGCCCCTTCGCCGGCATCGCGTGCACCACCAGGTCGACGTGCCGGCGGGTCGACTCGCCGACCAGCGCCTCGATCAGCGGGTCGGGCGAGGGGCGCGCCTCGACCGCCGCGAGGCCGGCGCCGAGCCATTCGCGCACCGCCTGGAGCCGCGGCCCGGCGGCGGCGTCGGTCATCCCGTAGCCGAGCAACCCGACCCGCGCCTGCGCGAGGCGGGCGATCTGCGCCGCCAGGACGAGCGCCGGCCGGCTCGATGCGGACCCATCGGACAGCAGGAGGAACGACATCCCCGGATGGGTCAGCGCGTGGAAGCGACGCACGCCGACCCAGGCGGGGTCTCCCGGGCGGAGCGGAAAGCGGCGCGCCTGATGCTGCGAGCGGGTCGCCTCGAGCAGGAGCGCGTCGCCGCCGAACGGCGCCGGCGGGGCGATCGGCCGCACCCCCGCGAGACTCGGAAGTCGCAGCCGGAGCCTCTCGAACGAACCGAGAAAGCCGCTCTCCTCGACGGTCGCCTGTCCGAGGAGCGGCCACTCGAGCGCGTCGGGGGTGGTCTTGACCGCGACGTCCTCGGGGCGGAACAGGACCTGCACGCGGCGCGGCGCCTCGCCGCCGGCGCGCGCGCCGGTGCTGAGCGGCACCCGCACCGGGCCCAGCCGCACGCCGTTCGGCCCCACCTCGCCGACCATCAGGTTGGCGGTGCCGAGAAAGGTGGCGACGAACTCGGTCTCGGGCCGCAGGTAGAGCTCCTGGGGCGGGCCGGCCTCGAGCAGTCGCCCGAAGTTCATGACCCCGATACGGTCGGCCAGCTCGAACGCCTCCTCCTGGTCGTGGGTCACGAAGACGGTGGTGATGCCGGTCTCGCGCTGGATGCCGCGCACCGTGCGGCGCAGCTCGGCGCGGATGCGCGCGTCGAGAGCCCCGAACGGCTCGTCGAGCAGGAGCAGCTCCGGCTTGTGCGCCAGGGCGCGCGCCAGGGCGACGCGCTGCTGCTGCCCGCCCGACAACTGCTGCGGCAGGCGCCCGCCGAGCCCCGCGAGTCCGACCAGCTCCAGCATCTCGTCGCGGCGGCGCCGGCGCTCGGCCGCCTTCACGCGCCGCACCCGGAGCGGAAACTCGATGTTCTCCCCGACCGTCATGTGCCGGAAGAGGGCGTACGACTGGAAGACGAAGCCGATGCCGCGGGCCTGCGGGGGGAGGCCGGTCACGTCGCGCCCGTGCAGGAGGACGCGCCCCGCCTCGGCCTCGGTCAGCCCGGCGATGATCCGCAGCACCGTGCTCTTGCCGCTGCCGCTCGGCCCGAGGAGGACGAAGAACTCCCCGTCGGCGACCTCCAGCGACACGTCGTTCACCACCGGGTGGCCGCCGTAGCGCTTGCTCAACTGCTCGAGTCGTATCGACATGGTGGCGGACGGAGGGCCCCCCCACGGGGGCGCCTCCCCGATCGGAAGGTACGCCCCGGTGGTTTCGCGCGCGGTGCAAAGGCGGTCACAGAGCGGTTACAATCCCCGCCCCGTGTCCGAGCCTTCCGACTCCGGTTCCGCCGCCCCCACCGCGCCCGCGCCGCGCGACCGCCCCTCCATCCTCCGGATGTCGGCGCCGATCGTGGTGTCGTTCTGGATGCGCTCGCTGTTCACCTTCGTCGACACCGCCTACGCCGCCACCCTCGGCGATGCCGCGGTGGCGGCGGTCGGGCTGACCATCCCGTTCGAGTTCCTGATGATCGCCTGCTGGGTCGGCGTGTCGACCGGGCTGACCTCGCACCTGTCGCAGGCGATGGGGGCGCGGCAGGGGGCGCGCATCGAGCAGCTGCTCCGCTCGGCCCGCACCGTCGTCTGGATCCTGGTGCCGATCTTCGCCGCGATCGGGGTCGGGTCCTGGTTCTGGGCGCCGCACATGGGGCTTCCCGCGGACGTCGCGCGGATGTTCGGGCTCTACGCGGTCGTCCTCATCGGCGGGTCGGCCTTCACCTCGTTCTGGTCGATCATCCCCGACTCGATCGTCAAGGCGCACCACGACACGCGCGCCACGATGTGGGCCGGCATCTGGTCGAACCTCATCAATGTCGTCCTGAACACGCTGTTCACCTTCGTCTTTCACTGGGGGGTCTTCGGGATCGCCTTCTCGACCGTCGTGGGGCGGTTCGGCGGGCTGGCCTACGCGCTCGCCAAGGCCGCGAAGCACGAGAGCGCCCGCAAGGCGCAGGGACGCGACACCGACCCCGGGCTCGACCCGCAGCCGTACCGATCGATCCTGGCGCTGGCGCTGCCGGCGGCGCTCACCTACGCGCTGATGGCGCTCGAGGCGTCGGTGGTCAACCGGCTCCTCGCCACCCAGTCCGACGCCACCTCGTCGATCGCCGCCTACGGCATCTACTACCGGGTCTGGCAGTTCGCCTTCATGCCGATCATCGCCGCGTCGGTCGCGGTCCTGCCGTTCGTGGCGCGGCTTTCGGGAGAGCGCGATTTCGTCGCGGTGCGGCGCGGCCTCCGCCAGGCGATGCTGGTGGGCGCGGCCTACTGCGTCTTCTTCGTGACCCCGGCGGTGATGTTCGGCGGCGGGGCGCTGGCGCGGGCGCTGGCGGAGTCGGAGATCACGGCGCACCTGACCCGCGTCGCGCTGTGGCTCGTGCCGCTGGCGGCGCTGGCGGCGGTGCCGTTCCAGCTCTGCCGGCCGGCGTTCGAGGGGATGCAGCGCGGCCGGCCGGGCCTGGTGATGGCGATCGTGCGCTACGTCGGGCTGACGGTGCCGTTCGGCTTCGGCGGGATGCTCCTGGCGCAGCGCTTCGGGGCGCCGCCGCTCTTCGGGCTCCTCGCCGGGCTCATCGTCGCGAGCGCCCTGGCGTCGGCCATCTTCCTCGCCTGGATGCGCCGGGCGCTCCACGCGAAGGAGGCCGGGGAGGCGCCGGGTGCGATCAGACCGTCCAGTGCTCCAGATCCTTCTCCAGCCCCCTGACCTCGTCGACCGGCAGACCCGCCCGCCACGCCGCCCAGAGCGCCGCCATCATCCCGCCGAGAAAGGTCAGCCCCGAGAGCAGCACGACCCATCCGGCGATCGGGCCGACCGCCATCCGCTCGTAGATCACGCCGAGGCTGGTCGCCTGGGTCGGGTGGACGAACAGCTTCACGATCCAGGCGATGAACAGGAGCAGGAAGATCCAGAGGTAGTTGCGCGACAGCCGGAAGCCGACCGCCTGGAACAGGGTGGTCTTGAACTTCGGCTGGTCGAGGTCGGTCGCCACCCGTCCGCCCCAGTCGCGCACCGGGCTGTGCAGGTCGCGCCGGAGGAGCGGCAGGAAGAAGTTCTCCTCCAGCATCCGCACCCGGGCCCGGTAGACCGCGAAGTAGCGGAAGCGCCGCGCCTCGTGGAACAGGAAGACCGTGATGATCAGGTTCGCCAGCAGCAGGATGATGTGCGGGTGCGACGGATCGCCGAAGGTGAACGAGATGGTCGCGGCGGTCGTGACCACGGCCCAGTTGGTGGTGGTGTCGAGCCGGGTGCGCCAGACCTGGCTCCGGTGCATTTCGCCCCGGTAGAAGTGCACCAGGGCGCTGATGTACTCGGGGCGGGTGAGGGGGTACTCCTCGAACGCCGGCGGGGGGCAGTCCGGCTGATCGCTCATGCCCCCCTCCGCGCGGCGCGCCTACTTCTCGACGACGAACAGGACCTTCTGCCCCTTCATGGCGTTCTCGTCGAGCACGGTCACCTCGACCGTGCCGTCCTCCACGAACTTCACGTCGAGCTCGCGCTTCTCGTGGAAGTACTCCGGGACGATGCGCAGGTCGCGGATGCGGGCGATGCCGAACTGGCTCGGCTTGAGGGTGATCGACTTGCTCTTCGCGAAATCGATGCTGGAGCTGAACTTGACGTCGGCGATCTTGTCGACCTTGTTGAAGGTCTTCAAAATGCCCCGGGCGCGCAGGTTGTCGGCGAGGTCGGCCTCGTACCACATCGAGTTCTTCTGCACCGCCAGCTCGGCGCCGCTCTTCGCGGCCTCGGACTGGGCGGCGTTGCGCTCCCCTTCCAGCTGCGCGACGTTCGACTCGAGCGACGCCTTGCGCCCCTCGAGCTGTTTGATCTCCTCTTCGAGCTTCGCCAGGGTGTCCTCGAGCTCGGCCTTCTTCCCCTCGAGATCGGTGGCCTTGGCGACCGCGTCGTTGCGCTCGCCGATGAGGTGCATCTCGCGGGCCCGCTGGATGCCGAGCGGCGAGTGCTTGGCGTCGCCCTGCACCACCCAGGTGCCGAAGAAGTCCTTCGCCGGGTCGTAGTAGAAGTGGACCTTCATCCCCTTCTCGAGGCCGGTGTCCATGATGTTGATCCGCTCCACCAGCTCCTTGGCGCGCGCCTCGGGGAGCTTGTGGGTGTCCATCAGGTACTGCTTCGCGAGCTTGAGGTGGGTGTCGCCCGGCTTCACGTCGACGCCGTCGCCCGGCAGCTTCGACTCGAGATCGGTGACCTTGGTCTGCAGGTCGCGGATGGTCTTCATGTCCTCGACCACCTGGCCGAGGACGCCGCGATAGGTCGGATCCTTCTCGTCCTTCACCAGCTTGTCGAGCGCCGCTTCTTCGTCGGCGCTCAGACCCTGCAGGAAGACCTGCGAGAACGAGATCTGCTTGCGCCCGAGGATCTCCATCCGGCCGTTGAACTGCTGGATGCGGTCGTAGATCTCGCGATTCCGCCGGTCGATGTCGTCGCGCGCATCCTTCAACTCGGTCAGGAGCAGGTCGGGCGACGCGGGGATCGGCTGCTTGGTGAGCGGCTTGGGGCGGAGGGTGTCCCAGGTGTACCAGCCGCCGGCGCCCAGGGCGCCGAGGACCACGATGGCGCCGCCGATCTTGAGCAGCTTCGACCAGTCTTTCTTCGGTCGTTCGTCGGGCAGCTTGATGTCTTCGACCGGATCGAAAAGACTCGCCATGCGGACCCTCTCCCTTTGTGAAAGATTGGGGATTGTATGCGGAAGGCCGGACGCGGCGCAACCGCCCTTCCGGGGCCTGCTGCATGGCTGCGGCGGGCCGCGGCAGGGAGGTTGCGGAGTGGCTCCGCGCCCCCGTAGACTGGCGGCCACCATGCCCGGATCGAGCCCTCGTAGGACTTCCCGCCCGGCCGCCGTCGGCCTCGCGCTGGGCGCGCTCCTGGCGGTCGCCGGCGCCCCCGCGGTGCGGGGCGAGGCGACCGGCCCGGGGGCCGCGGCGCCGCCGCACGTTCTCCTCGACGCCGGAGCGCTCCGGACCTGGGACGGGACCTCGACCGAGCTGCAGCCGCTCCCGAAGTGGATCACCGTCCGCCTGGGGGCGCCGCTCGGCACCCTGACCCTCCGGGAGGGGCGGCTCGTCCTGATCCTCGCGAAGGCCGCGGAAGAGACCGAGCATCATCGTCACAAGCAGGACGGCGCGGCCCTCCTCCTGGGATGGCCGGGCGGCGGCCCCGCCGATCTCGGCTTCCGGAGCCAGTTCGTCGTGACCTTCGAGGGGTTGCCGCTGGTCGCGGCGGGAACCGGGGATCATGCCTGGGTGTACGCCCACGACGCCGCCGCGACGGCCCCGGGTCAGACGGGGCGCGCCTGGGTGCACGACATCGACTTCCACGCGGGCCGGGTCGCCGAATCGACGTTCGTCCAGGGAACGGTGCGCGGCCTCGCCGTCGAACCGGACGGATCGCGCCTGTTTGCCGGTCTCGACGATCGGGTGCTGAGCTTCACGACGCATCCGCTCGTGACCTCGTGGCATTACCGATCGCCCGGTCCGAACGGGCCGCTGGCGATTTCGCCCGACGGCGGCATCCTGGCGGCACTCCGCGGCACGGCGCTGGCCCTGTTCGACGCCCGCGAGATCGCGGCGCGCACGCCGACCGAGCGGCGTGGCCGCGCCGACGACGCGACCCGCGTCGTGCTGCTCGATCGGCCGGCGCACGGGGTCGCCTTCTCCGACGACGGGCGGCTGGTCGCGGTCTTCGGTTCGGACCGGGTGATCTACGTCGACCCCACGAGCGGCGCGCGTCTCGGCGAAGAACGCAGCGCCGGTCTCGCCGAGTCGGTCGAGTTCCGGCCGCTCCGGTTTCCCGGGGGCGGGAGCGACCTCGTGATCGCGGCGCTCCCTTCGGGCGCGGTCGCGGCGGTGCCGTCACCCGAGCCCGCGGCACCGCAGGCCGGCGGACCGGTCGCGACGGTCGGCGCGAGTGCCGTGGAGCCTGTGATCCCCTCCGCGAGCCCGGCGCCGGTCGTGCCGGCTCCGGAGCCGGCTCCGACGCCGGTCCCCGAGCCGGCGGCCGCGGCGGTGGGCGAGACGCCCGTTCCCGCGAAACCGGCCGGGACCGACCACGTTGCCGCCGCCGCGCACGCCGACGCCGCGGCGACCGAGCCGGCCGCCGAGAGCGCAGCCCCCTCGAGGCCACCGCCGCAGCCGCCGCCCGCACCGGTCGCGAGCCCCGCGCCCGCGCCCACCGCGCCCGCGCCGTCCGAAGGCCCCCCGACCCTGTCGGGGCGGATCGGCGGCGAGCCGGGCATCGTGAAGGGGGTCGTGATCTACGGACCGGGGAGCATCATCCGGGAGTACACCCGAGCCAAGGTGGGCAGCGACGGACTCTGGTCGATGCCGCTCCCGCCGCCGGGCGCCTACCGCGTCGTGCCGATCGGCGACGGCTCGACGCCGATCCCGGTGCGGCCGGGGTTCCTGTCGATCACGGTGCAGGCCGGAGAGCCCCTGGCGGGGCTCGACTTCACGGCCGGAGCCGCAAACTAGGTCGCGCTCAGCGGCCGAAGGCCAGCCCGAACATCCAGCCGACCAGCCGGAACGGCACCAGCACGATGAACAGCGCCAGCTTGACCGCCGCGACGACGAGCGCGATCGCGAAGACCACCGGGATCGCGAGCACGGCGAAGAACAGGCAGATCAGCGCGAAGATGACCAGCGCACCGAAGAATTCCAGGATCAGCATGCAACCCTCCTTGCGGACGGCACACCTGGATGATACCGACGCTCAGCCCGCCAGGTTCGGACGGGGAGGCAGGCTGGGAAGGGAAAGGCGTGGCACCCACGTCGGCCGCGCCTTTCCCTTCCCAGCCTGCCTCGCCTTTCTACCGCAGTCGAGGCACGTACGGCAGCTCGAGGACCCCATGCTCGGGAACCGGCAGTTTCCCTTCCTCGATGAAGGTC